>NZ_VMLY01000004.1:152833-220960 GCF_013276905.1 Streptococcus sp. 3109
ATACCTACGGCAAGGCGAAGCTGATGTGGTTTGAAGAGATTTTCGAAGAGTATAAACTGCTTATAAACTAAAAAGGAGTCCTGATGGAACACATTATTTATCAGCTTGAAGAGGATTTGGCAATTATTACTTTAAACCGTCCTGAGGTTGCAAATGGCCTTCATATTCCTATGTGTGAGGAGATTTTAGAAGCGCTGACTCTGGTAGAAGAGAATCCAGCTGTGCATTTTATCTTAATCAATGCCAATGGCAAAGTCTTCTCAGTTGGGGGAGATTTGGTAGAGATGAAGCGAGCAGTGGATGAGGATGATATTCCATCATTGACAAAAATCGCAGAATTGGTCAATACGATTTCCTATAAAATCAAACAAATAGCCAAACCTGTTTTAATGGAAGTTGACGGTGCTGTTGCAGGTGCCGCAGCGAATATAGCTGTTGCGGCAGATTTCTGTCTTGCAACGGATAAGGCTAAGTTTATCCAAGCCTTTGTTGGCGTTGGCTTGGCTCCAGATGCAGGTGGGATTCATCTCTTGAGCCGCAGTATCGGTGTGACGCGTGCTGCTCAATTAGCTATGACAGGAGAGGCTTTGACCGCAGAAAAAGCTCTGGAGTGGGGGCTAGTTTACCGTGTTTCCGAAGCTGATAAACTTGAAAAGACGAGAGAACAGCTTCTTAAAAAATTAAGACGTGGTTCAAGTAATTCCTATGCTGCCATTAAGAAGTTGGTTTGGGAGAGCCAATTTAAAGACTGGCAGGATTACGCTACTTTAGAACTGAATCTACAGGAATCCTTAGCTCAAACAGAGGATTTCAAAGAGGGAGTTCGAGCTCATTCGGAGAGAAGACGGCCTAAATTTACAGGAAAATAAAAAAATACTTGCATCATTCTTTGAACTTTGATATAATTCTCTTGTCAAATGTTTTGATTGTAAAAGTTTTTTTGAGAAGGAGGGATATGAAAAATGGACTACCAACGAATTAATGAATATTTAACATCTATATTTAACAATGTCCTTGTCATTGAGGAAGTGAGCTTGAGAGGTAGTCGTTTCAAGGATATCTCCATCAAAGAAATGCATACGATTGATGTGATTGGGAAATTCCCAGACGTGACACCAAGTCAAGTGTCAAAAGAGTTGATGGTGACTCTTGGGACAGTTACGACTAGTTTGAATAATCTCGAACGCAAGGGTTACATTGAACGCATTCGCTCAGAGCAGGATCGTCGTGTGGTGCATCTACATTTGACAAAGAAGGGTCGCTTGGTTCATAGGCTCCATAAACGCTTCCACAAGGCCATGGTTGAAAAAATCATTGATGGTATGAGTAAGGAAGAAATTGATGTTATGAGCAAAGGTTTGACCAATCTTTATCAATTTTTGGAGGATTTGAAATAATGGCTTTTGCAAAAATAAGCCAGGTTGCTCATTATGTGCCAGAGCAAGTGGTTACAAATCACGACTTGGCTCAGATTATGGATACCAATGATGAGTGGATTTCAAGTCGGACGGGAATACGACAAAGGCATATTTCAAGAACAGAATCTACCAGTGATTTGGCTACAGAGGTTGCTAAGAAACTGATGACAAAAGCTGGAATCACAGGGGAAGAGCTGGATTTTATCATCCTAGCCACCATTACTCCAGATTCGATGATGCCCTCTACAGCTGCTCGTGTCCAAGCTAATATTGGTGCTAATAAGGCCTTTGCTTTTGACCTAACAGCGGCTTGCAGTGGATTTGTATTTGCTCTTTCAACTGCTGAAAAGTTTATCGCTTCTGGTCGCTTTCAAAAAGGCTTGGTGATTGGTAGTGAAACCCTCTCTAAGGCAGTCGATTGGTCAGACCGATCAACAGCTGTATTGTTTGGAGATGGTGCTGGTGGTGTCTTGCTAGAAGCTAGCGAGCAAGAGCATTTCTTAGCTGAGAGTCTCAATAGCGATGGAAGTCGCAGCGAGTGTCTAACTTATGGGCATTCAGGCCTGCATTCTCCATTTTCAAATCAAGAAAATGCAGATTCATTTTTGAAGATGGATGGACGCGCAGTCTTTGATTTTGCTGTTCGGGATGTAGCCAAGTCTATCAAGCAGACCATTGTGGAATCTCCTGTAGAGGCGACAGACTTGGATTATCTGCTACTTCATCAGGCTAATGACCGTATTTTGGATAAGATGGCTAGAAAAATCGGTGTCGACCGAGACAAACTTCCAGCCAATATGATGGAATATGGCAATACCAGTGCAGCAAGTATCCCGATTTTACTTTCAGAGTGTGTAGAACAAGGTCTCATCCCTTTAGATGGTAGCCAGACTGTTCTGTTATCAGGCTTCGGTGGAGGCTTGACCTGGGGCACGCTCATTCTTACAATTTAGGTAATCATGTGGTGAACACATTGTTATAAAAAACTATTTATTTTAAAGGAGTCCTATCATGGCAGTATTTGAAAAAGTACAAGAAATTATCGTTGAAGAACTTGGAAAAGACGCATCAGAAGTAACACTTGAATCAACTTTTGATGATTTGGACGCAGATTCATTGGACTTGTTCCAAGTAATCTCAGAAATCGAAGATGCTTTTGATATCCAAATCGAAGCAGAAGATGACTTGAAAACAGTTGGTGACTTGGTTGCCTACGTTGAAGAGCAAACAAAATAAACAGAATATAGATAGAAGGAGTAGGGAAACCCGCTCCCTCTTGTTTAGGCAATAGTTTGATTGTCAAATTATGACGGTATCGAACTATTACGTAAGCAAGAAACGATGGAGGCACTATGAAAACGCGTATTACAGAATTATTGAATATTGAGTATCCTATTTTCCAAGGAGGAATGGCTTGGGTTGCTGATGGTGATTTGGCAGGGGCTGTTTCCAAGGCTGGAGGACTAGGGATTATTGGTGGGGGAAATGCCCCGAAAGAAGTCGTCAAGGCAAATATTGACAAGATTAAATCGTTAACGGATAAACCCTTTGGTGTCAACATCATGCTCTTGTCTCCCTTTGTGGAAGATATTGTAGACCTTGTTATCGAGGAAGGGGTTAAGGTAGTGACAACAGGCGCAGGAAATCCTGGTAAATACATGGAACGTTTCCATGAAGCGGGGATTACAGTTATTCCTGTTGTACCAAGCGTTGCCCTAGCTAAACGCATGGAAAAAATCGGTGCGGATGCTGTTATTGCAGAAGGAATGGAAGCTGGGGGGCATATCGGTAAATTAACAACCATGACCTTGGTGCGTCAAGTGGCTGCTGCTGTATCTATTCCTGTTATTGCTGCAGGAGGGATTGCGGATGGTGAAGGTGCTGCGGCTGGCTTTATGCTAGGTGCAGAGGCTGTTCAGGTTGGAACGCGTTTTGTCGTTGCAAAAGAGTCTAATGCCCATCCAAATTATAAGGCGAAAATTTTAAAAGCTAGAGATATTGATACTACGATTTCAGCTCAACACTTTGGACATGCTGTTCGAGCTATTAAAAACCAGTTGACTCGTGATTTTGAAAAAGCTGAAAAAGATGCCTTTAAACAAGAAAATCCAGATTTGGAAATTTTTGAACAAATGGGAGCAGGTGCCCTAGCCAAAGCAGTTGTTCACGGAGATGTGGATGGCGGATCTGTCATGGCAGGTCAGATTGCAGGGCTTGTTTCCAAAGAAGAAACCGTTGAAGAAATCCTAAAAGATTTGTACTATGGAGCAGCTAAGAAAATTCAAGAAGAAGCCTCTCGTTGGGCAGGAGTTGTAAGAAATGACTAAAACAGCCTTTTTATTTGCTGGCCAAGGTGCCCAGTATCTAGGTATGGGACGGGATCTCTATGATCAGTATCCGATTGTCAAAGAAACGATTGATCAAGCTAGTCAGGTACTCGGTTATGATTTGCGTCATCTCATCGATAGGGAAGAAGACAAACTCAATCATACCCGCTATACGCAACCAGCTATTTTAGCGACTTCGGTTGCTATCTACCGTTTATTGCAAGAAAAGGGCTATCAGCCTGATATGGTTGCTGGTTTATCCCTTGGAGAATATTCTGCTTTGGTGGCCAGTGGTGCTTTGGATTTTGAAGATGCGGTTGCCTTGGTAGCTAAGCGTGGAGCTTATATGGAAGAAGCAGCTCCTGCTGGCTCTGGTAAGATGGTCGCAGTTCTCAATACGCCAGTAGAGGTCATTGAAGAAGCCTGTCAAAAAGCTTCTGAACTTGGAGTGGTTACTCCAGCCAACTATAATACACCTGCACAAATCGTGATTGGTGGAGAAGTGGCTGCAGTTGACCGAGCTGTCGAACTCTTGCAGGAAGCAGGTGCCAAACGCTTGATTCCTCTCAAGGTGTCAGGACCTTTTCATACCGCTCTCCTTGAGCCTGCTAGCCAGAAACTAGCTGAAACTCTAGCTCAAGTAAGTTTCTCAGATTTCACCTGTCCCCTAGTTGGTAATACAGAAGCTAAGGTCATGAAAAAAGAAGACATTGCTCAACTCTTGATGCGTCAGGTCAAGGAACCAGTTCGTTTCTATGAAAGTATTGCGGTTATGCAAGAAGCAGGCATAACCAACTTTATCGAGATTGGCCCGGGAAAAGTTTTGTCAGGCTTTGTGAAAAAAATTGATAAAACGGCTAAACTAGCCAATGTTGAAGATCAGGCTAGCTTGGAAGCCTTGCTAGAAAACAAGTAATCCCTTCTCCCATAAAGACAAGAGGAAACAGGAGAAAAGAATGCAATTAAAAAATAAAAATATCTTTATTACAGGTTCTAGTCGTGGTATTGGTCTTGCTATCGCCCACAAGTTTGCTCAAGCAGGAGCCAATATTGTTTTAAACAGTCGTGGGTCTATCTCAGAAGAATTGCTCGCTGAGTTTTCAAACTATGGTGTCAAGGTGGTTCCCATTTCAGGAGATGTATCAGATTTTGCAGACGCTAAGCGTATGGTTGAGCAAGCTATTGCAGATCTGGGTTCAGTAGATGTTTTGGTCAACAATGCAGGAATTACTCAAGATACCCTGATGCTCAAGATGACAGAAGTAGATTTTGAAAAAGTGCTTAAAGTGAATCTGACTGGTGCCTTTAACATGACACAATCAGTCTTGAAACCGATGATAAAAGCCAGAGAAGGTGCTATCATTAATATGTCTAGTGTTGTTGGTTTGATGGGAAATATTGGTCAAGCTAACTATGCTGCTTCTAAGGCTGGTTTGATTGGTTTTACCAAGTCTGTGGCGCGTGAAGTGGCTAATCGCAATATCAGAGTTAATGCTATTGCACCTGGAATGATTGAGTCCGATATGACAGCTGTCCTATCAGACAAGGTCAAAGATGCCATGCTGGCGCAAATTCCTATGAAAGCATTTGGGCAGGCAGAGCAGGTTGCAGATTTGACGGTATTTTTAGCAGGCCAAGATTATCTAACTGGTCAAGTGGTTGCCATTGATGGTGGCTTAAGTATGTAGCAGAAGCTAGAGGTGAAAAAGATGAAACTAAATCGCGTAGTAGTAACAGGTTATGGAGTAACATCTCCAATCGGAAATACACCAGAAGAATTTTGGAACAGTTTGACAACTGGAAAAATCGGAATTGGTCAAATAACAAAATTTGATCACAGTGACTTTGATGTGCATAATGCGGCAGAAATCCAAGATTTTCCTTTTGATAAATACTTTGTAAAGAAAGATACCAACCGTTTTGATAACTATTCTTTATATGCCTTGTATGCAGCTCAAGAGGCTGTTAATCATGCAGGTCTTGATGTAGAGACTCTTGACAAGGATCGTTTTGGTGTTATTGTGGCCTCTGGTATTGGTGGAATCAAGGAAATTGAAGATCAAGTGCTTCGTCTCAACGAAAAAGGACCAAAACGTGTGAAACCATTGACCCTTCCAAAAGCCTTGCCAAATATGGCTTCAGGAAATGTTGCCATGCGTTTTGGAGCAAACGGTGTTTGTAAATCCATTAACACTGCCTGCGCTTCATCAAATGATGCGATTGGGGATGCCTTCCGCTCGATTAAGTTTGGTTTCCAAGACGTTATGTTGGTAGGCGGTTCAGAAGCCTCTATCACACCTTTTGCTATTGCTGGTTTCCAAGCCCTGACAGCTCTCTCTACTACAGAGGATCCAACTCGTGCTTCTATTCCATTTGATAAGGACCGTAACGGTTTTGTTATGGGTGAAGGTTCAGGGATGTTGGTTCTTGAAAGTCTGGAACACGCTGAAAAACGTGGGGCAACTATCCTTGCTGAAGTGGTTGGTTATGGAAATACCTGTGATGCCTACCACATGACTTCACCACATCCAGAAGGTCAAGGAGCTATCAAGGCCATCAAACTAGCCTTGGAAGAAGCTGAGATTTCTCCAGAGCAAGTAGCCTATGTCAATGCTCACGGAACATCAACTCCTGCTAATGAAAAAGGAGAAAGTGGTGCGATCGTAGCTGTTCTTGGTAAGGAAGTGCCTGTATCATCAACCAAGTCTTTCACAGGACATTTGCTAGGTGCTGCAGGTGCGGTAGAAGCTATCGTCACAATTGAAGCTATGCGTCATAACTTTGTACCAATGACAGCTGGCACAAGCGAAGTATCAGACTATATCGAAGCCAATGTCGTTTATGGACAAGGCTTGGAGCAAGAAATTCCATACGCTATTTCAAATACCTTTGGTTTTGGTGGCCACAATGCAGTTCTTGCTTTCAAACGTTGGGAGAATAAATAAGTATGAATTTAAACGATATTAAAGACTTGATGGCCCAATTTGACCGGTCAAGTTTGAGAGAATTTTCTTATAAAAATGGGACGGATGAGTTGCAGTTCAGCAAGAATGAAGCTAGACTTGTGCCTGAAGTTACAGCTCAAGTCGCTCCAGCACCCGTTCAAGCAACACCGAGTCCAGTAGCTCCTACATCTGCTCCAGCAGAAACTGTAGTGGAAGAAACTTCAGCGCCAGCTGAAGCAAGTGTGGCTGCTGAGGGAGATATTGTAGAGAGCCCACTTGTTGGGGTGGCTTACTTGGCTGCTGGCCCAGATAAACCTGCCTTCGTTACAGTTGGTGATAGTGTCAAAAAAGGTCAAACACTAGTGATTATCGAAGCCATGAAAGTCATGAATGAAATCCCAGCTCCTAAGGATGGTGTGGTAACGGAAATTCTTGTTTCTAACGAAGAAATGGTTGAGTTTGGTAAAGGATTGGTACGCATCAAATGATCGATATTCAAGGAATCAAAGAAGCCCTTCCCCACCGTTATCCTATGCTCCTAGTGGACCGTGTGTTGGAAGTGAGCGAGGATACTATTGTTGCTATCAAAAATGTGACCATCAACGAGCCTTTCTTTAACGGTCACTTTCCTCAATATCCAGTTATGCCAGGTGTTCTGATTATGGAAGCCTTGGCGCAAACTGCTGGTGTGTTGGAGTTGTCAAAACCTGAAAATAAAGGAAAACTGGTCTTTTACGCTGGTATGGATAAGGTCAAATTCAAGAAGCAAGTTGTACCAGGCGACCGATTGGTTATGACAGCGACTTTTGTAAAACGTCGTGGCACCATAGCCGTGGTTGAAGCAAAGGCTGAAGTGGATGGCAAGCTTGCAGCTAGTGGTACTCTTACCTTTGCAATTGGGAACTAAGGAGGTTCTCCATGTTTCGAAAAATTTTAATTGCCAATCGTGGTGAAATTGCGGTTCGTATTATCCGTGCTGCGCGTGAATTGGGGATTGCGACGGTAGCGGTTTATTCAACTGCCGATAAGGAAGCCCTGCATACGCTTTTGGCAGATGAAGCAGTTTGTATCGGTCCTGGCAAGGCAACAGAGTCTTATCTTAATATCAATGCGGTTCTATCAGCTGCAGTCTTGACTGAGGCAGAAGCCATTCACCCAGGTTTCGGATTTCTCAGTGAAAATTCCAAATTTGCAACCATGTGTGAAGAGGTGGGGATCAAGTTTATCGGTCCATCTGGTCATGTCATGGATATGATGGGAGACAAGATCAATGCGCGTTCTCAGATGATTAAAGCAGGTGTGCCTGTCATTCCAGGTTCAGATGGAGAAGTGCATAACTCTGAGGAAGCTTTGATTGTTGCTGAAAAAATTGGCTATCCTGTTATGCTCAAGGCTTCAGCAGGTGGAGGTGGTAAAGGGATTCGTAAGGTTGAAAAACCAGAAGACCTCGTTTCAGCCTTTGAAACTGCCTCTAGTGAAGCCAAGGCCAATTATGGCAATGGTGCCATGTACATAGAACGGGTTATCTATCCAGCTCGTCACATCGAGGTTCAAATCCTAGGAGACGAACACGGAAATGTGATTCATTTAGGTGAACGGGATTGTTCTCTTCAACGGAATAACCAAAAGGTTTTGGAAGAAAGTCCTTCGATTGCAATTGGTAAAACGCTACGTAATGAAATTGGTGCTGCTGCTGTTCGAGCTGCAGAGTCTGTTGGTTATGAGAATGCAGGGACCATTGAGTTTCTTCTTGATGAAGCCAGTGGCAATTTCTATTTCATGGAAATGAATACACGTGTTCAGGTAGAGCATCCAGTAACAGAGTTTGTTTCAGGTGTTGACATCGTTAAGGAACAGATTCGCATTGCAGCAGGTCAGCCCCTGTCTGTTAAGCAAGAAGATATTGTCCTACGCGGTCATGCCATCGAGTGTCGTATCAATGCAGAAAATCCAGCCTTTAACTTTGCTCCAAGTCCAGGTAAGATCACCAATCTCTATCTTCCAAGTGGAGGAGTTGGCTTGCGCGTGGATTCAGCAGTTTATCCAGGTTATACCATTCCGCCTTATTATGATAGTATGATTGCCAAAATCATCGTTCACGGTGAAAATCGTTTTGATGCCTTGATGAAAATGCAACGTGCCCTCTATGAATTAGAGATTGAAGGGGTGCAGACCAATGCAGATTTCCAGCTTGACCTCATTTCAGATCGCAATGTCATTGCTGGAGATTACGATACTTCCTTCTTGATGGAAACCTTCTTACCCAAATATCAAGAAAAAGAATAAAATGACTTCAAGAGTTTAAACCGAAAAGGGGAATTAATGGCTCTATTTAGTAAAAAAGATAAGTATATTCGAATCAATCCCAATCGTTCGGTTAGGGAAAAACCTCAAGCTAAGCCAGAGGTTCCAGATGAATTATTCTCCCAGTGTCCAGGCTGTAAGTATACCATTTATCAGAAGGATCTGGGAAGTGAGCGTATCTGTCCGCACTGTAGCTACACTTTTCGTATTTCTGCTCAAGAACGCTTGGCTTTGACGATTGATATGGGAACCTTCAAGGAATTGTTTACAGGGATTGAAAGCAAGGATCCCTTGCATTTCCCTGGTTATCAAAAGAAACTAGCAACTATGCGTGAAAAAACAGGGCTGGATGAAGCCGTTGTGACAGGAACTGCTCTTATTAAGGGTCAGACTGTGGCTCTTGGGATTATGGATTCCAACTTTATCATGGCTTCTATGGGTACGGTTGTAGGGGAAAAAATCACTCGCTTGTTTGAGTATGCGACTGTTGAAAAATTGCCAGTTATCCTCTTCACAGCCTCTGGTGGAGCCCGTATGCAGGAAGGAATCATGAGTCTCATGCAGATGGCTAAGATTTCTGCAGCAGTTAAACGCCATTCAAATGCAGGTCTCTTTTACCTGACCATTTTGACAGATCCAACGACAGGTGGTGTGACAGCTTCTTTCGCTATGGAAGGCGATATTATTCTGGCTGAACCACAGAGCTTGGTCGGTTTTGCTGGGCGTCGTGTCATTGAAAATACGGTTCGTGAAAGCTTGCCTGAGGATTTCCAAAAGGCAGAATTCCTATTGGAACATGGCTTTGTGGATGCTATTGTCAAAAGAAGAGACTTGCCAGATACCATTGCTAGCCTAGTCAGATTGCACGGAGGGGGTCCTAGATGAATATTGCAAAAATAGTCAGAGAAGCGCGTGAGCAGAGTCGCTTGACAACCTTGGACTTTGCGACAGGCATTTTTGATGACTTTATCCAATTACACGGTGACCGTTCTTTTCGTGATGATGGTGCAGTTGTTGGTGGTATTGGCTGGCTTGGTGATCAAGCTGTAACAGTGGTTGGTATCCAAAAAGGCAAGAGTTTACAAGATAACCTCAAGCGGAATTTTGGTCAACCGCATCCAGAAGGCTACCGCAAGGCACTACGTTTGATGAAACAGGCTGAAAAGTTTGGTCGTCCAGTTGTGACCTTTATCAATACAGCAGGTGCCTATCCTGGTGTCGGCGCGGAAGAACGTGGACAGGGAGAAGCTATTGCTCGCAATCTCATGGAAATGAGTGACCTGAAAGTTCCTATTATTGCTATCATTATCGGTGAAGGTGGTTCAGGTGGTGCTCTGGCTTTGGCAGTCGCAGACCGTGTCTGGATGCTGGAAAATTCTATCTATGCCATTCTCAGTCCAGAAGGCTTTGCTTCCATTCTATGGAAGGACGGCAGTCGTGCCATGGAAGCGGCAGAACTGATGAAAATCACTTCGCATGAACTGTTAGAAATGGACGTGGTGGACAAGGTGATTTCTGAAGCAGGACTTTCTAGTAAAGAACTGATTAAGAATGTTAAAAAAGAACTCCAAGCTGAGCTAGCTCTACTTTCACAAAAACCGCTAGAAGAGTTGTTGGAAGAGCGCTATCAACGGTTTAGAAAATACTAATACAAAAACTAGAACTGGCAGTCAGTTCTAGTTTTTTGAGGTTCTTACTCTGTGCAGAGGGGAAAGTAAAAAAGTGCTTGGAAGACCAAACACCTTTTCGATTATTCATTTTCTTCAGTTACGAATTGACTGAGCAGTCCGTTGATAAAGCGGGCTGATTTTTGATCTGAAAAATTCTTAGCGAGTTCAATGGCTTCATTGACTGCTACTAGCTGAGGTGTATCAAATGATGTGATTTCAAAGATACCTAAGCGTAGTAAGTTTTTTTCGACCAAGGTCAAGCGTTCAACTGTCCAGCCTGACTTGAGGTGCTGGTTGATTTGTTTATCCAACTCGTCTTTCTGAGCTTGAACACCAGAAACCAAGTTTAGAAGAAAGGCAGGGATTTGCACATCTGCATCTTCACGGTCATGCGTGTAGGCAAAGAGACAAGCTGTTTCCATATCTGTACCGAATTCAAGGCTCATAAGAGCTTGAAAAGCACATTTACGAAGTTCACGTCTAGATTCTAATAATGGACTAGTCATTGAGGAAGTCCTCGTTAAATAAATCTTTCAACTCAGGTTTTGGTGTTTTATCTGGAACGATTCCTGCAACATGGATGTTGACAGCAGCAAGTTCCACATCAGCCATATCTCGGACAGCATCTTTGACTGCTTTTTGAATAGCAAGAGCCACTTTTGGTACTTTCACACCGTACTCAAGGTAGAGGTAGATGTCAGCAGTTAGCTCTTCATTGCTTTCTTTTAAGTAGACGCCGCGACCAAGAGAGAGTTTTGATAGGGTATCAGATACGGATTTATTTGAAAATGAGTGGACACCATCAACTTTAGCAGTTGCGATGGCAATGATTTTTTCAAGTACACGTGGAGCGATAACGATTTCGCCAAATTGTTCTTCAATTCCCATAGAATGACCTCTTTCTAGAGATTAGGCACGAGAAACGTAAGTTCCTTCTGCAGTGTTGATGATCAATTTTTGTCCAGCTTCGATGAAGTCAGGAACGTTGACAACAAGTCCAGTTTCCATAGTTGCTGGTTTACCAGAACCTGTAACAGTAGCACCTTTGATAGATGGTTGTGTTTCAGCGACTGTCAATTCAACAGTAGTTGGTACAGTTACACCGATTACTTCAGTTCCGTAGAATTGGATTTTCACATCAGAGTTTTCAAGGATGTAAAGCAATTCATTTTCAACGTTTACGACTGGGATTTCGTATTGGTCGTAAGTTTCAGTGTTCATGAAGTAGGCAGTTTCATCCATTTTATACAAGTATTGAGCTGGAACAGTTTCGATAATAGCTTGTTCGAATTTTTCTTCTGGACGGTAGCTTGTATCAAATGTAGAACCAGTACGGACATCACGCAATTTCATACGCATGATCGTGTTTCCTTTACCTGGTTTGTGGTGGCTAGCTTCCAAAACGCGGATCAATTTTCCGTCTGCAGTTTCAAATGTCATACCAGCTTTCAATTTGCTTGCTTCAATCATGTTTTTACCTCTTTAATAAATATTATTACTCTTCATTTTACCATAAAATCTTCTGGAAATAAAGCCAAAATAGTTATTGGGAGATGGTAGGGGAGAAAAAAACCAACCTCAGGGCTGGTTTCTTTTACATATTAATCTTCTTTCAACTTCGCTAATTCCTGTGCAAGTAGTTTAAGGGCA
Organism: Streptococcus sp. 3109; assembly: GCF_013276905.1. Taxonomy (NCBI): domain Bacteria; kingdom Bacillati; phylum Bacillota; class Bacilli; order Lactobacillales; family Streptococcaceae; genus Streptococcus; species Streptococcus sp. 3109. The sequence continues at coordinate 165,148 of NZ_VMLY01000004.1, forward strand.
ACTTGTGGGTTGGCTTGGCCTTTGGTTGCTTTCATAAGGAATCCTGTGAAGGCCTTGTCTGCGTTACGTTTGCCTGACTTGAAGTCGGCAACAGCAGCTTCGTTATCGGCAAAGACTTGGTGGATGATTGGGATCAGGATTTCAGAATCTGAGATTTGAACCATGCCTGCTTTTTCCACGTATTCACGCGCGCCACCGCCATTTTTAGCTAGGTGGACAAAGACTTTTTTGGCAATCTTAGATGAGATAGTTCCGTCTTCGATGATGGCAATCATTTCAACCAAGTTTTCTGGTGTCAACTCGATTTGTTCCAGTGTCTTGCCTTCAGCATTCAAGAATTGAGCGACTTCTCCTTGAAGCCAGTTAGAAACTTGTTTAGCATCGCCACCGAGAGCCACAGCTTTTTCAAAGAAATCAGAAGTGACTTTGTTTGCAGTCAACTGGCTAGCATCGTAGTCTGATAAACCAAGGTCAGATACATAACGCGCACGGCGTTCTTTTGGAAACTCTGGCAACTCTGTCCGCATTTCCTCGATCCACTCGTCTGAAATTTCAAAGAGAGGTAGGTCTGGTTCTGGGAAGTAGCGGTAGTCTGCAGCCCCTTCCTTGACACGCATGAGGATGGTTGCTTTGTTAGCTTCATCGTAACGGCGTGTTTCTTGGCGAATTTGACCACCTGAGCGAAGAATTTCAGCCTGGCGTTGAACTTCGTATTCAAGACCTTTACGAACGTTTGAGAAGGAGTTGAGGTTTTTCAACTCTGTCTTGGTACCGAATTTCTCTTGACCATAAGGGCGAAGAGAGATATTGGCATCCACACGCATCGAACCTTCTTCCATCTTAACATCAGAAATACCAGCGTACTGGATAACTTCCTTGAGGGCTGTTAGATAAGCATAGGCTTCTTCAGGAGAACGCATGTCAGCTTCAGATACAATCTCAATCAATGGCACCCCTTGGCGGTTGAGGTCAACGTAAGAGTAGCCGTCTGTACCGTGGGTGTTTTTACCAGCGTCTTCTTCTAGGTGGGCACGTTCGATACCGATTTTCTTAGTCGTACCGTCTTCTAGCTTGACTTCAATCCAGCCGTTATAACCGATTGGCTCATCAAACTGAGAAATTTGGTAGGCTTTAGGATTATCAGGGTAGAAGTAGTTCTTGCGGTCAAAGTGCATCTTTTTATGGATGTCCATGTTGAGGGCAAGAGCAGCCTTGATACCGGCATCGACAACACCTTTATTGAGAACTGGCAGAACTCCTGGGAAAGACCAGTCAATCACATTTGTATTGGCATTTTGGTCATTTCCAAAGTGGGCAGAAGTGGGTGAGAAGATTTTTGAATTGGTGTTGAGCTCTACGTGGACTTCAAGTCCAATGACTGTTTCAAAGTTCATTAGTTATCACCTCCAAAAATCACGGGTTGTTGTTTGTGGTAGTCTGTTGTCGCCTCAAAAGCAGCAGCAGCTTGGTAAATAGTTTCCTCAGAATACTTAGGACCAATCAATTGCAGACCGACAGGTAGACCTTGAGAGAATCCAGCAGGAATCGAAATCCCTGGAAGTCCTGCCAAGTTGACTGGGATGGTCAAGAGGTCAGCCAAGTACATGGCAACTGGGTCGTGGTTGAGTGAATCCAAGTCATAGGCAACACTTGGAGCAGTTGGACCCAAAATCAAGTCGTAATCCGCGAAGACTTTTTCGAAATCTTGAATGATGAGGGTACGGACCTGTCCAGCCTTCTTATAGTAGGCATCGTAGTAACCTGATGAAAGGCTGAAAGTACCTAGCATGATACGGCGTTTCACTTCTTCACCGAAACCTTGGCTACGGCTGTTTACATAGATTTCATCAAGATTAGTCGCATCTTCTGCGCGGTAGCCGTAACGGATACCATCAAAACGTTGCAAGTTTGATGAAGCTTCTGATGAAGCGATGATGTAGTATACGGCAACTCCGTATTTAGAGTGAGGAAGGCTGACTTCTTCGACGATAGCACCCAATTTTTCAAAGTGTTTGGCTGCATTCAGAATGGTTTCCTTAACCTCTGGGTCAATCCCTTCGCCTAGATATTCCTTAGGTAAAGCAATTTTCATGCCCTTGATGTCTTGACCGATTTTTGAAGTAAAGTCGGCGATTCGGACAGGAGCAGAAGTAGAGTCTTTAGCGTCTTCGCTGGCAATAGCGTTGAGCAAGAGGGCATTTTCCTTAACAGTTGGTGCGAAAGGTCCGATTTGGTCTAATGAGCTACCAAAGGCAATGAGACCGAAACGTGAAACTGTTCCGTAGGTTGGTTTGAGACCAACGATTCCGTTGAAGGCAGCAGGTTGGCGGATAGAACCACCAGTATCAGAACCTAGTGACAAGCGGACTTGTCCTGAGGCTACGGCTGAAGCAGAACCACTTGATGAACCACCAGGAACCTTGGTCTGGTCCCAAGCATTTTTAGTGGCACCATAGTGAGAAGTTTCGCCTGAACCACCCATGGCAAATTCGTCCATGTTGGTTTTCCCAACAACAATCATGCCTTTAGCTTTTGCATTGGCAACGGCTGTTGCGTCAAAGATTGGCTCATAGTTGTAGAGCATTTTTGAGGCTGCAGTTGTGAGAATACCGTCTGTAGAGATGTTATCCTTAACAGCCAATGGAATCCCTGAGAGGACATTATCAGCATCAATTCCAGCTTCATCAATAGCCTTAGCTTGCGCAAGGGCTTGCTCCTCAGCGATGGTGACAAAAGCGTTGATAGCTGTCTCTCGAGACTTGATATCTTCAAGCGTTGCTTGGGTTAATTCTGTTGCAGAAATTTCCTTAGAGACAAGGAGATTGTGCAAGTCTTCAATGGTTTTATTGTTGAAAGTCATTAGGCATCTCCTCCATCGTCTAGGATAGCTGGTACCTTGATATAGTAGTTGTCTTTTTCAGGTACGTTTTTAAACAAGCGATCGCGGTCTGTTCCTTCTTCGGCCACATCAGGGCGGAGTACAGTCTTGCGGTCAGCCATAGTCGTAGTAGGTGCGACACCAGTTGTGTCAACTTCGGCCAGTAACTCAACCATGTCAACAATCTTAGACAAGGTAGTCGCAAAGGCAGCAGTTTCTTCTTCAGAGAATCTTAATTTTGAAAGATTGGCAACGTGTGTTACCTCTTCTTGCGTAATTTTCATCTTGCATCCTTTCGTGAAATGATGATTTTTAGTCTGTTCTATTTTACCATATTTTCCTATAAATAAGGGAGGGATAAGTGAAAAGAAATAGAAATTGAAAAAAATGCTAAAATCCGATATAATGGAGTGTTGAAAGGAATGGTAAAATCCAATGTAAAAATCATTCTTAGCTATCGAAACAAGGAAAATAGAGAATCTAAAGAAAGAGAACTTATGAATATTCAAGAAGAAATTAAGAAACGTCGTACCTTTGCCATCATCTCCCACCCGGACGCGGGGAAAACAACCATAACGGAGCAGTTGCTCTACTTTGGGGGTGAGATTCGTGAGGCTGGTACCGTAAAAGGAAAGAAAACAGGGACTTTTGCCAAGTCTGACTGGATGGATATCGAGAAGCAACGTGGGATTTCGGTGACTTCATCTGTTATGCAGTTTGATTACGATGGCAAGCGCGTCAACATCCTAGACACCCCAGGGCACGAGGACTTTTCAGAAGATACCTATCGTACCTTGATGGCGGTGGATGCTGCGGTCATGGTTGTGGACTCTGCCAAGGGTATCGAGGCGCAAACCAAGAAATTGTTTGAGGTTGTGAAACACCGTGGCATTCCAGTCTTTACCTTTATGAACAAGCTGGACCGTGACGGTCGTGAGCCACTGGACCTCTTGCAAGAATTGGAAGAAGTATTGGGCATTGCGAGCTATCCGATGAACTGGCCAATCGGGATGGGGAAAGCTTTTGAAGGCTTGTATGACCTCTATAATCAACGCTTGGAGCTCTACAAGGGGGATGAGCGTTTTGCTAGTTTAGAAGATGGGGATAAGCTTTTTGGTAGCAATCCTTTCTACGAGCAAGTCAAAGATGATATTGAACTTTTAAATGAAGCTGGAAATGAGTTTTCAGAGGAAGCTATCCTTGCTGGAGAATTGACACCTGTCTTCTTTGGTTCAGCTTTGACAAACTTTGGTGTGCAGACCTTCCTTGAGACCTTCCTCAAGTTTGCTCCAGAACCACATGGACACAAGAAAACAGACGGTGAAGTTGTGGATCCGTACGACAAGGATTTCTCAGGATTTGTCTTTAAAATCCAAGCCAACATGGACCCTCGTCACCGTGACCGTATTGCCTTTGTCCGTATCGTATCAGGCGAATTTGAGCGTGGTATGAGTGTCAACCTGCCTCGTACTGGTAAGGGAGCTAAGCTGTCAAATGTTACTCAGTTTATGGCGGAAAGTCGTGAGAATGTAACCAATGCCGTGGCGGGTGATATTATCGGTGTATACGATACAGGTACTTATCAAGTTGGGGATACCTTGACAGTTGGGAAAAACAAATTTGAATTTGAACCACTGCCAACCTTTACACCTGAGATTTTCATGAAAGTTTCTGCCAAGAATGTCATGAAGCAAAAATCCTTCCACAAGGGGATTGAGCAACTGGTGCAAGAGGGGGCTATTCAGCTTTATAAGAATTACCAAACAGGCGAGTATATGCTGGGAGCTGTAGGTCAACTCCAGTTTGAAGTCTTTAAGCACCGTATGGAGGGCGAGTACAATGCGGAAGTCGTCATGAGCCCAATGGGGAAAAAGACCGTTCGTTGGATCAAGCCTGAGGACTTGGATGAACGCATGTCGTCAAGTCGCAATATCTTGGCTAAAGACCGCTTTGACCAACCAGTCTTCCTCTTTGAAAATGACTTTGCCCTCCGTTGGTTTGCGGACAAGTATCCAGATGTAGAGTTGGAAGAAAAAATGTAGATCGCCAAAGTTACTTGATTGTGTAACAATCTAAGTAACTAACGCCAAGTTTCTATGGAACTTGGCTAGGCGCTCCACTAGTAAAGTTTTACGAATAATATCGATTCGTAAAACTTTACGTCGTAACAGTTAGCAAGCGGTAACTGCCTCACTAACTACGTTTGGCAAATAGGATCGATTTGTAAAACTCCGTGTCGTAATGTAAAAAATAGCCTTACCTAAACGCTTCACTAGGCAAAGTCCACGAATGGTATAGATTCGTAAAACTTTCCGTCGTAACTGGTAGTGAGTGGTCTAGCTAACTGCTTTACTAACTACGTTTGGCAAATGGAATCGATTTGCCAAGCCCCGTGTCGTGGTGTAAAAAATAGCCTTATCTAAACGCTTTGCCGTCATAATGGAAAGTAAGCTCCCCAAACATATGATGGGAATAAAAAAGAAATGAGATAGAGAATGAGAGACGAGAAAAAAGCGATTGTCTTAGGCGCAGGTAATGCTCAGTATGAATAAAGTTGAAACAACAATAAAGTCCCTGTGTATTCGTTATGATAATCGGAAGTTTTATATTTTTAATGATGATTTTCCGATTGACAGTAGTATTCTGAAAGATTATCGTTTACCCTTTGAGGGACTTTCTTACGCTACCTTATTTAGGTATTTTATCCCTAAGTATGTAAGTGAGGTTCGTGTATTGTATTTAGACTTGGATATTATAGTGAGAAAACCGATAGATGAGCTGTGGTACTTAGACTTAACAGGCATCTCCTGAGTAGTAGTTAGAGATGATTTTTATACACCTATTTTCAATGTTGTTTTTTGTTAATCAACAATGACATGTGAAGAGCAGAAAATGTCACGTAAAATCTGATTTAAGACACAAATAAAAAATCTTCCAATTCTCTGTTTCCGTGTCTGAAGGCTTCTTTTCCTTTCTGTTGATAGACTAGTAGCAGACGATTGATTTGTCTTTCAGAAAGATTGAGTTCGACACAGGCTCGATTCTTTGTTTTCTTTCCTTGGTCTATAGCTTTTATCACAAGATATTTTTTCGTTTCATTCATATTCAGTTGGATCCTTTTCATATGACTATTCTACCAAATGGGACATTTTCACGTTCGATTTACTAAAGACATTATCGCATTCGAATCACAATAAATAAAAAAATCTTCCAATTCCCTTGCAAAAATGAAGAAAGTGTGATAACATAGTACGGTATGTGGTGCTAGCACATCCGCTATATTAGATCTAATAGGAGGAAAACACAATGGCTAAAGTATGTTACTTTACAGGTCGTAAGACTGTATCAGGAAACAACCGTTCACACGCGATGAACCAAACAAAACGTGCCGTAAAACCAAACCTTCAAAAAGTTACTGTTCTTATCGATGGTAAACCTAAAAAAGTTTGGGCTTCAGCTCGTGCTTTGAAATCAGGTAAAGTTGAACGCGTTTAATAATAAAAGCAAGGAGACCTCAGGGTCTTTTTCTTTTGTCATAGCGAAAAAATCATTTTAAAAGCAGAGTAAATATCCGCTGATACAGTATTCTGCTTTTACACTTGGGCTGAAATATGATAAAATAGAGTATCAACTAGTTGAGGTAAAAAGGATGACTGTAAAAATTAATACAAAAGATGGTCAAATCGAACTAACAGATGAAGTGATTGCAACTGTCGTAGGCGGTGCAACAACTGAGATTTTTGGTGTGGTCGGTATGGCTAGTAAAAATGCCCTCAAAGATAATTTCCAAGCCCTTCTAGGTAAGGAAAATTATTCCAAAGGTGTCGTCGTAAAGGCAGCCGAAGATGGAAGCATTGCAGTTGATGTGTATACCGTGTTGAGCTACGGAACAAAGATTAGTGAAGTGTCAAAAAACATTCAAGAGCGTGTTGCCTTTAGCTTGGAAAACCAGCTTGGAATTACTGCTCAGACTGTAAATGTCTACATTCAAAATATCAAAGTTGTAGGAGAATAACCGTGTCAAAAATTACTACTAGCTTATTTCAAGAAATGGTGCAGGCTGCATCAACTCGCTTGAATAAGCAAGCTGAATATGTCAATTCATTAAACGTCTTCCCTGTTCCAGATGGAGATACTGGGACAAATATGGGAATGACCATTGAAAATGGTGCTAAAGAAGTTGCAGACAAGCCAGCTTCTACAGTTGGCGAGGTAGCGAGCATTCTTGCCAAAGGTCTTTTGATGGGTGCGCGGGGGAACTCAGGAGTTATTACGTCTCAGCTTTTCCGTGGATTTTCACAAGCCATCAAGGATAAAGACGAGTTAACAGGTCAAGACTTGGCCCTTGCCTTCCAATCAGGTGTGGAAGTTGCCTATAAGGCAGTGATGAAGCCAGTTGAAGGAACGATTTTGACAGTTTCTCGTGGTGCTGCTATCGGTGCTAAGAAAAAAGCTGAGCAAACAGATGACGCTGTTGAAGTCATGCGCGCAGCTTTAGAAGGTGCTAAAACAGCTCTAGCTAAAACACCAGACATGCTTCCAGTCTTGAAGGAAGTTGGCGTTGTGGACTCGGGTGGTCAAGGATTGGTTTTCATCTACGAAGGTTTCCTTTCAGCCCTTACTGGCGAATATATTGCATCTGAGGACTTTGTAGCCACTCCTGCCAACATGAGTGAAATGATCAATGCAGAGCACCACAAGTCTGTGGCTGGTCATGTGGCGACTGAGGACATCAACTTTGGTTACTGTACTGAAATCATGGTAGCTCTTAAGCAAGGTCCAACCTATGCCAAAGATTTTGACTACGATGAATTCCGTAACTACTTGAATGAACTTGGAGATTCTCTCCTCGTTGTCAATGATGATGAAATCGTCAAAGTCCATGTCCATACAGAAGATCCAGGACTTGTCATGCAAGAAGGTCTCAAATATGGTAGCTTGGTCAAGGTAAAAGTTGACAATATGCGTAACCAACACGAAGCACAGGTTGAGAAAGAAGCTGCTCAAGTTAGCAAGCCAGCTGAAGAAAAAGAGTATGCTTTGATTGCCGTGGTGGCTGGTAAAGGTCTAGCAGATATCTTCCGTTCTCAAGGTGTGGATTATGTTATCGAAGGCGGTCAAACCATGAACCCTTCAACAGAAGACTTTATCAAGGCTGTTGAACAGGTCAACGCTCGTAACATTATCTTCCTGCCAAACAACAAAAACATCTTCATGGCAGCTCAATCTGCAGCAGAAGTTTTGGAGCAACCAGCAGTAGTGGTGGAAGCTCGCACTCTTCCTCAAGGTTTGACAAGTCTTCTTGCTTTTGATCCAAGTAAGTCCATCGAAGAAAACCAAGAGCGTATGACAGCTGCTCTTAGCGATGTCGTTAGCGGAAGCGTCACAACAGCTGTGCGTGATACAACCATTGATGGCTTAGAAATCCATGAAAATGATAATCTAGGTATGGTGGATGGGAAAATTCTCGTGTCAAACCCTGACATGCACCAAACCTTGACAGAAACTTTGAAACATATGTTGGATGAAGATAGTGAAATCGTAACCTTCTATGTCGGTGAAGACGGAAGCGAAGAACTTGCCAATGAAATTGCTCAAGAAATCGCAGAAGAATTCGAAGACGTTGAAGTCGAGATTCACCAAGGTCAACAACCTGTTTACCCATACCTATTTAGTGTAGAATAAGATTAATGAAGGACTGAGAAATCAGTTCTTTTTTTCTTTTTAAATAATGAAATCGGTATCTTTTAAATAAAAACCAAAATAACATTCATAAATAAACGTTAAAATAGAAAATTCAGAAAATTTCTTCTTTTGTCTTGAAAAATTTTGAAAAAGTGGTATGATAGTAACAAGTTATTTTTAAGAGGAAAGAAAGGGGAACAATGGAGAAAATCAGTTTAGAATCTCCTAAGACGGGGTCTGACCTAGTTTTGGAAACACTTCGTGATTTAGGAATTGATACCATCTTTGGCTATCCTGGTGGTGCAGTCTTGCCTTTTTATGATGCGATATATAATTTTAAAGGCATTCGCCACATTCTAGGACGCCATGAGCAAGGCTGTCTGCATGAAGCTGAAGGTTATGCTAAATCAACTGGAAAGTTGGGTGTTGCCGTCGTTACTAGCGGACCGGGAGCAACAAATGCCATTACAGGGATTGCGGATGCCATGAGCGATAGTGTTCCCCTTTTGGTCTTTACAGGTCAGGTGGCGCGAGCAGGGATTGGGAAGGATGCCTTTCAGGAGGCAGACATCGTGGGAATTACCATGCCAATCACTAAGTACAATTACCAAGTTCGTGAGACAGCTGATATTCCTCGTATCATTACGGAAGCTGTCCATATCGCAACTACAGGCCGTCCAGGGCCAGTTGTAATTGACCTACCTAAAGACGTATCTGCTTTAGAAACAGACTTCATCTATTCATCAGAAGTGAACCTACCAAGCTATCAGCCGACTCTTGAGCCAAATGATATGCAAATCAAGAAAATCTTGAAGCAATTATCCAAGGCTAAAAAGCCAGTCTTGCTAGCTGGTGGTGGAATTAGTTATGCTGAAGCTGCTGCAGAATTAAATGAATTTGCAGAACGCTATCAAATTCCGGTGGTAACCAGTCTTTTGGGACAAGGAACGATTGCAACGAGTCATCCACTCTTCCTTGGAATGGGAGGCATGCACGGGTCATTCGCAGCTAATATTGCCATGACGGAAGCGGACTTTATGATTAGTATTGGTTGCCGTTTCGATGACCGTTTGACGGGGAATCCAAAGACTTTTGCTAAGAATGCTAAGGTTGCTCACATTGATATTGACCCAGCTGAGATTGGTAAGATTATCAGTGCAGATATTCCTGTAGTTGGAGATGCTAAGAAAGCCTTGCAAATGTTGCTAGCAGAACCAACAGTTCATAACAATACTGAGAAATGGATTGAAAAAGTTACCAAAGACAAGAACCGCGTTCGTTCTTATGATAAGAAAGAGCGTGTAGTTCAACCGCAAGCTGTTATTGAACGAATTGGTGAATTAACTAACGGAGATGCCATTGTGGTCACAGACGTAGGTCAACACCAAATGTGGACAGCCCAGTATTATCCCTACCAAAATGAACGTCAGTTAGTGACTTCAGGTGGTTTAGGAACCATGGGATTTGGAATTCCAGCAGCAATCGGGGCTAAAATTGCTAACCCAGATAAGGAAGTAGTCTTGTTTGTTGGGGATGGCGGTTTCCAAATGACTAATCAGGAATTGGCGATTTTGAACATTTACAAGGTGCCAATCAAGGTGGTTATGCTGAACAACCACTCACTTGGAATGGTTCGTCAGTGGCAGGAATCCTTCTATGAAGGTAGAACATCTGAGTCAGTCTTTGATACCCTTCCTGATTTCCAATTGATGGCACAAGCTTACGGTATTAAAAACTATAAATTTGACAATCCTGAGACCTTGGCTCAAGACCTTGAAGTCATCACTGAGGATGTTCCTATGCTAATCGAGGTAGATATTTCTCGTAAGGAGCAGGTGTTACCAATGGTGCCAGCTGGTAAGAGCAATCATGAGATGTTGGGGGTGAAGTTCCATGCGTAGAATGTTAACAGCAAAACTACAAAATCGTTCGGGAGTCCTCAATCGCTTTACCGGTGTCCTGTCTCGCCGTCAGGTTAATATCGAAAGCATCTCTGTTGGAGCAACAGAAGATCCGAATGTATCGCGTATCACCATTATTATTGATGTAGCTTCACATGATGAAGTGGAGCAAATCATCAAGCAGCTCAATCGTCAGATTGATGTGATTCGCATTCGAGATATTACGGATAAACCACACTTGGAACGCGAGGTGATTTTGGTTAAGATGTCAGCGCCAGCTGAGAAGCGAGCTGAGATTCTAGCGATTATTCAACCTTTCCGTGCAACAGTGGTAGACGTAGCGCCAAGCTCGATTACCATTCAAATGACAGGAAATGCCGAAAAGAGTGAAGCTCTATTGCGAGTCATTCGACCATACGGTATTCGCAATATCGCTCGTACGGGTGCAACAGGATTTACCCGTGATTAAAAATCCAACTTAAATTTGTTAAACCAGCCTAAAAGGCAATAAATAATAGAAAAGAGAGAAAAACTATGGCAGTTCAAATGGAATACGAAAAAGATGTTAAAGTAGCAGCACTTGACGGTAAAAAAATTGCCGTTATCGGTTATGGTTCACAAGGACATGCGCATGCGCAAAATTTGCGTGATTCAGGTCGCGATGTCATCATCGGTGTACGTCCAGGTAAATCTTTTGACAAAGCAAAAGAAGACGGATTTGACACTTATACAGTAGCAGAAGCAACTAAATTGGCTGATGTTATCATGATTTTGGCACCAGACGAAATCCAACAAGAATTGTACGAAGCAGAAATCGCTCCAAACTTGGAAGCTGGAAATGCAGTTGGATTTGCCCATGGTTTCAACATTCACTTTGAGTTTATCAAAGTTCCTGCAGATGTAGATGTCTTCATGTGTGCTCCTAAAGGACCAGGACACTTGGTACGCCGTACTTATGAAGAAGGATTTGGTGTTCCAGCTCTTTACGCCGTATACCAAGATGCAACAGGAAATGCGAAAAACATTGCTATGGACTGGTGTAAAGGTGTTGGAGCAGCTCGTGTAGGTCTTCTTGAAACAACATACAAAGAAGAAACTGAAGAAGATTTGTTTGGTGAACAAGCTGTACTTTGTGGTGGTTTGACTGCCCTTATCGAAGCAGGTTTCGAAGTCTTGACAGAAGCAGGTTACGCTCCAGAATTGGCTTACTTTGAAGTTCTTCACGAAATGAAATTGATCGTTGATTTGATCTATGAAGGTGGATTCAAGAAAATGCGTCAATCAATTTCAAACACTGCTGAGTACGGTGACTATGTATCAGGTCCACGTGTAATCACTGAACAAGTTAAAGAAAACATGAAAGCTGTCTTGGCAGACATCCAAAATGGTAAATTTGCAAATGACTTTGTCAATGACTATAAAGCTGGACGTCCAAAATTGACTGCTTACCGTGAACAAGCAGCTAACCTTGAAATTGAAAAAGTTGGTGCAGAATTGCGTAAAGCAATGCCTTTCGTTGGTAAAAACGACGATGATGCATTCAAAATCTATAACTAATTAGAAAGCAAAGAATTTTGCTAAAATAGTAGCTTCAGCTATTCGTGGGATATTAGATGTACTTATTTAGGAGTTGAAATCATATGAACATTACCAATTTGTTTTCTATCAAGACAGGATGTGATGAGAATGATAGGCAACTGCAAAAATTATTTTTTCAGTTGGATTTACAATTGGGAGAATTGACAGATCAACTAAGAAAATTAGATTCTAATTTTGTTCCTCGTAGTCAATTTGTAGACACGCTGGATTTGAATGATGTAGAATATAAAGAAATTTTAAACTATTTTATCTTCCATCGTAATGATAGTGAAGAAAGTTTGGCAGAATGGTTATATGATTGGATTTCTACAAATCGTTATGAACTTCCTAAAGAGTTTTCAATTCGTATGGCTCATAAATATCATGAAAGTGTTGCTGAAGTTTTTGGAGATGAATAACTAAAAAAACAGTCATTAGTGACTGTTTTTTATAGAAAAAGAGGTTTTATATGTTAAGTTCAAAAGATATAATCAAGGCTCATAAAGTCTTGAACGGTGTGGTTGTGAATACACCGCTTGATTATGACCATTATTTATCGGAGAAGTATGGTGCTAAGATTTATTTGAAAAAGGAAAATGCCCAACGTGTTCGTTCCTTTAAAATTCGTGGTGCCTATTATGCTATTTCTCAGCTCAGCAAGGAAGAGCGTGAGCGTGGAGTAGTCTGCGCTTCTGCGGGAAATCATGCGCAGGGAGTTGCCTATACTTGTAATGAGATGAAAATTCCTGCTACTATTTTTATGCCCATTACTACTCCGCAACAAAAAATTGGGCAGGTTCGCTTTTTTGGTGGGGATTTCGTGACCATTAAACTAGTTGGAGATACCTTTGATGCCTCAGCTAAAGCAGCTCAAGAATTTACAGTCTCTGAAAATCGTACCTTTATTGATCCCTTTGATGATGCTCATGTCCAAGCAGGTCAAGGGACTGTTGCTTATGAGATTTTAGAAGAAGCTCGAAAAGAATCGATTGATTTTGATGCTGTCTTAGTTCCTGTTGGAGGTGGTGGTCTCATTGCTGGGGTTTCTACTTATATTAAGGAAACAAGTCCAGAGATTGAGGTTATCGGAGTAGAGGCGAATGGAGCGCGTTCTATGAAGGCTGCCTTTGAAGCTGGTGGACCTGTTAAGCTCAAGGAAATTGACAAATTTGCGGATGGGATTGCTGTGCAAAAGGTAGGACAGTTGACCTATGAAGCAACCCGTCAACATGTTCAAACCTTAGTAGGTGTTGATGAGGGATTGATTTCTGAAACCTTGATTGACCTCTACTCCAAGCAAGGGATTGTTGCAGAACCTGCTGGAGCGGCTAGTATCGCTTCTTTAGAAGTTTTAGCTGAATATATCAAGGGGAAAACCATTTGTTGTATCATTTCTGGAGGAAATAATGATATCAACCGTATGCCAGAAATGGAAGAACGTGCCTTGATTTATGATGGTATCAAGCATTACTTTGTGGTCAATTTTCCACAGCGTCCAGGTGCTCTGCGTGAGTTTGTAAATGATATCCTGGGACCAAATGATGATATCACACGTTTTGAGTATATCAAACGAGCTAGCAAGGGAACAGGGCCTGTATTGATTGGGATCGCTTTGGCAGATAAGCATGATTATGCAGGATTGATTCGTCGAATGGAAGGTTTTGATCCGGCTTATATTAACTTAAATGGGAATGAAACGCTTTATAATATGCTTGTCTGAGGGCTAATAAAAAAATATCATATTATTTGCACAACTGATGTATAGGTGCTATAATGAAGATGAAGAAAGGGGGCGATTCCTATGGTTTTAGGAAACTTATCGTGCAATTCTTACTTCTGTTCATTATAGCACTTATGATGTTTGGCTCAGATTTCCATCCTTCATTTTGATTTCCCGTCTATTTTGAAAAGTAAACTCACACGGTCTTTAAGATGTGATTTGCTTTCTTTTTGCTGACAAATATATCATATTAAAAGGATATATGAGCAACTGACTGAGCTTATCTGTCTTGTCATCTTTATTAAGGATGGTTTAGAGAATCGGGTGTTTGGTTTTAGGCTAGCACCTCAATATCCAAATGAGTGATGAATTTGAAGGATATAAGGAATAGCTATCTATCAGATGATTTTTTGAGGAAGAAAGATAGGAGTTTTTGAGCTAGTGAAGGCTTGGATTTCTAAAGGTTAGAACTGTCATCTTCAGTTCTTAAATCGAAGAAATAAGCTATCTTACGGAAATAGAGAAGCATTTTTTTAAAAGCTTGAATAATTTTGCGCCTCAAGAGGGTAATAATACAATATTTTTATTAGCAAATATTTATGGTGTAGAGGCTAGCAAAACCTATATATTATCGGCTTTAAAAAGGAAGTAAGAAAATTATGAACTAATTATTTTCGTTGAATATATGTTTTTTTATTGACAAAAGTAGTAAAAACGTATACAATTAAATATTGTAAAGAAGAAAATAGGAGAAAAACATGGCTAAGTCAAACTTTGAAAAAGTAGAATCAGTTGTTGGCTGGGTTCGTGATAAGAAAATCACAGGCTACCGTATCTCTAAAGAAACGAATGCGCGTGAAATGTCTATCATTGCTCTGGCGCAGGGTCGTGCAAAAGTAAAAAATATTTCATTTGAAACAGCCCTAGGCCTAATTGATTTCTATGAAAAAAATCATGAAAAATTTGAAGATTAATCTTTGGATAACGGCGGATTCCTGACCCTCAAGTAGTAGAGATAGAGAATCTGCCTTTTCATTTTGGACAGCAAAAAGACTGCACGGTTGATGCAGCCTTTTCTTTTTATTTGATACTCTTCGAAAATCAAATTCAAACCACGTCAGCTTAACCTTGCCGTACTCAAGTACAGCCTGCGGCTAGCTTCCTAGTTTGCTCTTTGATTTTCATTGAGTATGAGATAGCGTTGAAGGAACTCTTTTGTACGGTCTTCTTTAGGATTGGTGAAGAGGTCTTCTGGTTTGCCTTCTTCAGCGATTACACCCTTATCCATGAAGATAACACGGTGAGAGACATCACGGGCGAATTCCATTTCGTGAGTTACAACAATCATGGTCAAGCCTTCTTGAGCCAGGTCCTGCATGATTTTGAGGACTTCTCCAACCATTTCTGGATCGAGAGCTGATGTTGGTTCATCAAAGAGAATAGCGTCAGGATTCATTGAAAGGGCGCGAGCGATGGCCACACGTTGTTTTTGACCACCTGAGAGTTGTTTTGGTTTGGCTTGCCAGTAGCGTTCTCCCATGCCGACCTTTTCCAGGTTTTCTTTAGCAATTTTTTCAGCTTCTGTACGTTCGCGTTTAAGGACAGTTGTCTGAGCGACAATTGTGTTTTCAAGCACGTTGAGATTTTCAAAGAGGTTAAAGGATTGGAACACCATCCCCAACTTTTCACGGTATTGCGTGAGGTCGTAGCCTTTTTCGAGGACGTTTTGTCCATGATAAAGGATTTGTCCATCGGTTGGTGTTTCAAGAAGGTTAATGGAGCGTAGGAAGGTCGATTTCCCGCTTCCTGAGCTTCCGATGATAGAGATAACCTCTCCCTTGTGGACAGTCAGAGAAATGTCTTTTAGCACTTCGTTTTGGCCATAGGATTTTTTGAGGTGTTTAATTTCAAGGATTGCTTGTGTCATTATTTCAAATCCTCCGTTTGCATTTGGTTAGCACCTGTAGTATAGGTATCCATGTCCATGCGGCGTTCGATGAAGCGTAGGATACGTGTTACGGTGAAGGTGAGGACAAAGTAAATCACGGCGATGATTGTAAATGTTTGGAAGTATTGATAGGTTTGTGTTGCCACGGTATTTCCTGAGAAATAAAGTTCGACAACAGAGATAACGTTCAATACAGATGTATCTTTGATATTGATGACAAATTCATTACCAGTTGCTGGTAGGATGTTGCGGACAACCTGAGGTAGGACAATCTTACGCATGGTCTGGTTATGGGTCATACCAAGAGCAGTCGCAGCTTCAAATTGTCCCTTGTCAACCGCTAGGATACCACCACGGACGATTTCAGTCATGTAGGCACCGGTATTGATTGAAACGATGAAGATAGCAGCTAGTGTACGGTCAAGGTTGATCCCGAAAGCTTGGGCAGTTCCATAGTAGATAACCATCGATTGAACGATCATTGGTGTACCACGGAAAATTTCAATGTAGACATTGAGAATCCAGCCGACTAGTTTTTGTAGGCCGTAAATGACTTTGTTTTCAGAGAGAGGAGCAGTACGGAAAACACCAATGGCAAGACCGATAATGAGACCTATGATGGTTCCGACGATAGAGATTAAAAGAGTGATACCAGCACCACGCAAGAGTTGTTGCCAGTTTTCAGAAAGAATTTTAGTGACTTGGCTAAAGAAACTACTGCTAGTCTCTTCAGTTGTTGTAGCTTCGGCAGGTTGTTCCTTGATCATACGATCCATCAAGGCAACTTGGTCGTCTTTTGAAATGGTTTCAATGCTGGCATTGATTTGGCTAATACGATTGTCATCTTTACGAAGTCCAATAGCGATAGCTGTATCTTCTTCCCCAGTTTTAAAACCTGGCTCTACTTGAACCATCTTAAACTTAGAGTTAGCGGCTTCGGCAGTCAGTGCTTCAGGGCGTTCAGAAACATAGGCATCGATGACACCAGCCTCAAGAGCTTGGCGCATTTGAGCGAAGTCTCCCATGGCTGTTTCTTTTTTAGCGCCTGGGATTTGTGCAATCAAATCGTAAAGGTAGACACCTTGTTGAGAAGTGATTTTCGCACCATTAAAGTTATCTAAAGATTTTGCATTTGCGTAGGCAGAATCTTTTTTGACTAGTAGAACTGGTTCGCTAGTGTAGTAACTGCTTGAAAAGGCAATTTCTTGTTTGCGCTCAGCAGTAGGACTCATACCTGCGATAATCATGTCAATCTTACCAGAAGTAAGGGCAGGGACTAGACCTTCCCACTTGGTTTTAACAACCAAAGGTTCTTTCCCTAAGTCCTTAGCGATTTTCTTGGCGATTTGAACATCGTATCCGTTAGCATACTGGTTGGTTCCATCGATTTTAACAGCTCCGTTGCTATCATCATCCTGGGTCCAGTTAAAGGGAGCATATGCTGCTTCCATCCCGATGCGTAAATATTCATCGGCTTGGGCAACATTGACAAGTCCTAGCATCAGCAAGAGACTTGTGAAAATAGATAAGTATATTTTTTTCATGATTTCTCCTATTTCTAATCTATTAAAAAATAACTGTCTCCTATTTTATCGAAAAATGCGTAATTTTTCAACATAAGTAAGCCTTTACTTACGAAAAAATGCTATAATGATAAGAAAGATAAAAAGGGGGCTTAATTGATGAAAAAAACTTTTTTCTTATTTGTTTTAGGCTTGTTTTGCCTTCTGCCATTCTCTGTTTTTGCCATTGATTTCAAGATAAACTCTTATCAAGGGGATTTGTATATTCATGCAGATAATACGGCAGAATTTAGACAGAAGATAGTTTATCAGTTTGAGGAGGACTTTAAGGGCCAAATCGTGGGACTTGGACGTGCTGGCAAGATGCCTAGCGGATTTGAGATTGATTCTCATCCAAAGGTTCAGGCTGCGAAAAATGGTGCTGAACTGACAGATGTTACGAGCGAAGTGATAGAAGGAGCAGATGGTTATACTGTTAAAGTTTATAATCCAGGTCAAGAAGGCGACACAGTTGAAGTTGACCTCGTTTGGAACTTGAAAAATTTGCTTTTTCTATATGATGACATTGCTGAATTAAATTGGCAACCTTTAACAGATAGTTCAGGGGCTATTGGCAAGTTTGAATTTCATGTAAGGGGAGACAAGGGAGCTGAAAAACTCTTTTTCCATACAGGCAAACTTTTTAGAGAGGGAACGATTGAAAAGAGTAGCCTTGATTATACCATTCGTTTAGACGATCTTCCGGCTAAGCGTGGGGTTGAATTGCATGCATACTGGCCTCGAACTGATTTTGCTAGCGCTAGGGATCAGGGTTTGAAAGGAAATCATTTAGAAGAATTTAATAAGGTAGAAGACTCGATTGTTAAAGAAAAAGAGCAAAGTAAACAACTCCTTACTTGGGTCTTACCTTCGATACTTTCTATCTCCTTGTTATTGAGTGTCTGCTTCTATTTTATCTATAGAAGAAAGACCACTCCTTCAGTCAAATATGCCAAAAATCATCGTCTCTATGAGCCACCAATGGAATTAGAGCCTATGGTTTTATCAGAGGCTGTCTACTCTACCTCCTTGGAGGAAGTGAGTCCCTTGGTCAAGGGAGCTGGAAAATTCACCTTTGACCAACTTATTCAAGCTACCTTGCTAGATGTGATAGACCGTGGGAATGTTTCTATTATTTCAGAAGGAGATGCAGTTGGTTTGAGGCTAGTAAAAGAAGATGGTTTGTCAAGCTTTGAGAAAGACTGTCTAAATCTGGCCTTTTCAGGCAAAAAAGAAGAAACTCTTTCCAATTTGTTTGCGGATTACAAGGTATCTGATAGTCTTTATCGTAGAGCAAAAGTCTCTGATGAAAAACGGATTCAAGCAAAGGGGCGTCAGCTCAAATCTTCTTTTGAAGAAGTATTGAACCAGATGCAAGAAGGAGTGAGAAATCGGGTTATCTTCTGGGGACTTCCAGATTATTATCGTCCTTTAACTGGTGGGGAAAAGGCCTTGCAAGCGGGTATGGGACTCTCCACTATCTTGCCCCTATTTATTGGATTTGGTTTGTTCTTGTACAGTTTGGACGTTTATGGCTATCTTTACCTCCCCTTGCCAATACTTGGTTTTCTAGGTTTGGTTTTGGCTGTTTTCTATTATTGGAAGCTTCGATTAGATAATCGTGATGGTGTCCTAAATGAAGCAGGAGCAGAAGTCTACTATCTCTGGACCAGTTTTGAAAATATGTTACGTGAGATTGCACGATTGGATCAGGCTGAATTGGAAAGTATTGTGGTCTGGAATCGCCTCTTGGTCTATGCGACCCTATTTGGCTATGCGGACAAGGTCAGCCATTTGATGAAGGTTCATCACATCCAAGTAGAAAATCCAGATATCAATCTCTATGTAGCTTATGGCTGGCATAGTATGTTTTATCATTCAAGCGCGCAAATGGGCCATTATGCCAGCATCGCAAATACAGCAAGTACCTACTCCGTATCTTCTGGAAGTGGAAGTTCTGGCGGTGGCTTCTCTGAAGGCGGAGGTGGCGGCAGTATCGGCGCCTTTTAAAGAGAGCTATCACTGGCTGAAAAAATATGCTATAATGGAAGATAGAAAAAGGAGTAATCTATGTATCTTATTGAAATTTTAAAATCTATCTTCTTCGGGATTGTTGAAGGAATTACGGAATGGTTGCCCATTTCTAGTACAGGTCACTTGATTTTAGCAGAGGAGTTTATCCAATACCAAAATCAAAACGAAGCCTTTATGTCCATGTTTAATGTCGTGATTCAGCTTGGTGCTATTTTAGCAGTCATGGTGATTTACTTTAATAAACTAAATCCCTTTAAACAGACTAAGGACAAACAGGAAGTTCGTAAGACTTGGAGACTATGGTTGAAGGTCTTGATTGCGACCTTGCCTTTGCTTGGCGTCTTTAAATTTGATGATTGGTTTGACACCCACTTCCATAACATGGTTTCTGTTGCTCTCATGTTGATTATCTATGGGATTGCCTTTATCTATTTGGAAAAGCGCAATAAAGCGCGTGCTATCGAGCCAAGTGTAACAGAGTTGGACAAGCTTCCTTATACGACAGCCTTCTATATCGGCCTCTTCCAAGTTCTTGCCCTTTTACCAGGGACAAGCCGTTCTGGAGCAACGATTGTCGGTGGTTTGTTGAATGGAACTAGTCGTTCTGTTGTGACAGAATTTACCTTCTATCTTGGAATTCCAGTTATGTTTGGAGCTAGTGCCTTAAAGATTTTCAAATTTGTGAAAGCAGGACAGCTCTTGAGCTTTGGGCAATTGTTTTTGCTCTTGGTTGCGATGGGAGTAGCCTTTGCAGTCAGCATGGTAGCTATTCGTTTCTTGACAAGTTATGTGAAAAAACACGACTTTACCCTTTTCGGTAAATACCGTATCGTGCTTGGTAGTGTTTTGCTACTTTACAGTTTTGTCCGTTTATTTGTATAAGAAAAACCTTGAAGGGGCAGCTCTTCAAGGTTTTAAAATCCAGTCAGGGTAATCCCCAGCAGGCGGACACCTCTTTCTTTCTCGCTTAACTCTTCATAGAGTTGCAGGGCGATTTGGCTTATCTGACTAGCATCCTGTGTTTTTTGAGCCAGACTTTTTCGTTTAGTAAGAGTTGAAAAGTCCTCGTAGCGAATTTTCAGAATGACAATTTTTCCAGCTTTTTCTTGTTGACTGAGATTGAGAGCGACTCTTTCTGATAGAAGAGTCAGCTCTTTTTTAATGTCTTCCTCGGCACGGAGAATCTTCCCGTAGGTTTTCTCCTTGCCGATTGATTTACGGATGCGATTTGATTTAACTGGAGAGTTGTGAATGCCACGAGCCTTTCGATAAAGGTCATAGCCCAGTCTGCCAAATCGGTCTATTAGGGTCACTTCAGGAACTTCAAGTAGGTCAGCGCCAGTAAAAACACCCATGTGATGAAGACGTTCGACTGTCTTTTTTCCTACTCCATGAAATTTGGAAATATCCATTTGTTTGAGAAAATCCTCAGCTTGGTCAGGTAGAATCACTGTCAAACCATGTGGTTTTTGATAATCACTGGCCATTTTAGCCAAGAATTTGTTGTAAGAAACGCCAGCAGAAGCAGTTAGATGGAGTTCTTGCCAGATATCCTCTTGAATGAGGCGAGCAATTTTGACCGCTGACTTGATCCCGAGTTTATTTTCTGTCACATCCAAATAGGCTTCGTCAATGCTCATAGGTTCAATCAAATCTGTATAGCGCTTAAAGATAGATCGAATCTGGAGTCCCACAGATTTGTATTTCTCATAATTTCCTGAGATAAAGACGGCCTGGGGACAACGTTCGTAGGCTTCCTTGGAGCTCATGGCTGAATGGACACCAAAAACTCGAGCCTCATAGCTACAAGTGGAAACGACACCACGTCCACCTGTTTGCCGAGGGTCGCTTCCGATAATGACAGGTTTTCCTCTGAGTTTAGGATTATCCCTGATTTCTACCGCAGCAAAAAAGGCATCCATGTCAATATGGATGATTTTTCTTGACAAATCATTTAATAAGGGGAAAATCAACATGCCTAGCACCTTTTTACAGCTTATTTTCTTTTATTATACCCTTTTTTCTGAAAAAAGGAAAAAAGGGTATAATTTTTTCAAAAATATAATACAGTTTGGAGTAAAATATAGACTGTTTTAGAAAAGAAAGTGTAAAAATAGGGATTTTTCGCTTGTTGAAATCGGTTACTGTATGGTATACTTGACTCATGAATGTAACAGATGGTTGTTACTAGAAAGAAAAAAGAGGACATTAACATGGTTGTTAAAACAGTTGTTGAAGCACAAGATATTTTTGACAAAGCTTGGGAAGGCTTCAAAGGCGTAGATTGGAAAGAAAAAGCAAGTGTATCACGCTTCGTACAAGCTAACTACACACCTTACGATGGAGATGAAAGCTTCCTCGCAGGACCAACAGAACGTTCACTTCACATCAAAAAAATTGTAGAAGAAACTAAGGCTCACTACGAAGAAACTCGTTTCCCAATGGACACTCGTCCAACATCTATTGCTGACATTCCAGCAGGATTTATCGATAAAGAAAACGAAGTTATCTTCGGTATCCAAAACGATGAACTCTTCAAATTGAACTTCATGCCAAAAGGTGGTATCCGTATGGCTGAAACTACTTTGAAAGAAAATGGATACGAACCAGATCCAGCTGTTCACGAAATCTTTACTAAATACGTAACAACAGTTAACGACGGTATCTTCCGTGCCTACACTTCAAACATCCGTCGCGCTCGTCACGCTCACACTGTAACTGGTCTTCCAGATGCATACTCACGCGGACGTATCATTGGTGTTTACGCACGTCTTGCTCTTTACGGTGCAGACTACTTGATGCAAGAAAAAGTAAACGACTGGAATGCAATCGAAGAAATCGATGAAGAAACAATCCGTCTTCGTGAAGAAATCAACCTTCAATACCAAGCATTGCAACAAGTTGTTCGCTTGGGTGACCTTTACGGAGTTGATGTTCGCAAACCAGCGATGAACGTTAAAGAAGCAATCCAATGGGTTAACATCGCCTTCATGTCTGTCTGCCGTGTTATCAACGGTGCTGCAACATCTCTTGGACGTGTGCCAATCGTATTGGACATCTTTGCAGAACGTGACCTTGCTCGTGGTACATTTACTGAATCAGAAATCCAAGAATTCGTTGATGATTTCGTTATGAAACTTCGTACAGTTAAATTTGCTCGTACAAAAGCTTATGATCAATTGTACTCAGGTGACCCAACATTCATTACAACTTCTATGGCTGGTATGGGTAACGACGGTCGTCACCGTGTTACTAAGATGGACTACCGTTTCTTGAACACACTTGACAACATCGGTAACTCTCCAGAACCAAACTTGACAGTTCTTTGGACTGATAAATTGCCATACAACTTCCGTCGCTACTGTATGCACATGAGCCACAAACACTCTTCTATCCAATACGAAGGTGTAACAACAATGGCTAAAGACGGATATGGTGAAATGAGCTGTATTTCATGCTGTGTGTCTCCACTTGACCCAGAAAATGAAGAGCAACGCCACAACATCCAGTACTTCGGTGCGCGTGTAAACGTATTGAAAGCCCTTCTTACTGGTTTGAACGGTGGTTACGACGATGTTCACAAAGACTACAAAGTATTTGACATTGAACCAATCCGTGACGAAGTTCTTGAATTTGAATCAGTTAAAGCTAACTTTGAAAAATCTCTTGACTGGTTGACTGACACTTACGTAGATGCTTTGAACATCATCCACTACATGACTGATAAGTACAACTACGAAGCTGTTCAAATGGCCTTCTTGCCAACTAAACAACGTGCAAACATGGGATTCGGTATCTGTGGATTTGCTAACACTGTTGATACATTGTCAGCTATCAAATACGCTACAGTTAAACCAATCCGTGATGAAAATGGCTACATCTACGATTACGAAACAATCGGTGAATACCCACGTTGGGGTGAAGATGACCCACGTTCAAACGAATTGGCAGAATGGTTGATCGAAGCTTACACTACTCGTCTACGTAGCCACAAACTTTATAAAGACGCAGAAGCTACTGTATCACTTTTGACAATCACATCTAACGTTGCTTACTCTAAACAAACTGGTAACTCACCAGTCCACAAAGGTGTATACCTCAACGAAGATGGTTCTGTGAACTTGTCTAAACTTGAATTCTTCTCACCAGGTGCTAACCCATCTAACAAAGCTAAAGGTGGATGGTTGCAAAACTTGAACTCACTTTCTAGCCTTGACTTTAGTTATGCAGCTGATGGTATCTCATTGACTACACAAGTATCACCTCGCGCTCTTGGTAAGACTCGTGACGAACAAGTTGATAACTTGGTAACAATCCTTGATGGTTACTTCGAAAACGGTGGACAACACGTTAACTTGAACGTTATGGACTTGAACGATGTTTACGAAAAGATCATGTCAGGCGAAGACGTTATCGTACGTATCTCTGGATACTGTGTAAACACTAAATACCTCACTCCAGAACAAAAAACTGAATTGACACAACGTGTCTTCCACGAAGTTCTTTCAATGGATGATGCCTTGGATGCATTGAGCTAATCAAGTTTTTGAATAATGAAAAGGAACCCTCGGTCAATCGACTGAGGGTTTTGTGCTTGGGATAGTGTGAGCAATTCCTTCGGCGCAATATGCAATGTTTTTGGGAAGGAATAGTGGACCGAATCTGAAATATAATAGATTGAAACTAGAATAGTACACCTTTATTTCTAAAACATTGTTAGAAATCGATTTGACTGTCCTGATCGATTGGTCCTATTCTTATTTTATTTTACTATAGTCCGCTGAAACGGCTCAAACAGTGCTAGAAATTGACTGGAATTCTCTAAGCGATTTGTTCAGATTTTATTTCATTTCATCATAAAAACAAGACGACTGGCTAATTGACAATCATCTTGTTTTATACTGTTAATAAAATTCGCGAAGTTTATCTTGATTTTCTTTAAAAAATTTTTCTAACCAATCCATACCATAAGCATAACTAAAGCCTTCTAATAGAACAGAGAGGTCAATAGTATCAAATCCCATGTCTTTTAAATATTTAAAGGTATCGAATGGTGAATGAAAGTTTTTGTATTTAATAATTGCACCAATATCTTTCAAATCCTGCTCTCTGATACTCATCATCTTCATTCCTAACACATACTCAATAGGGACTACTAAAACAGTCAGATTCTCAAATGAGTACAAGGATTCACATAAACTTAAGGGAGGTTGTTTGTTCATATTTGCAACATGATTGTTGAGCCATAACTCTTCGTGGGTGTTAAGATTAAACTGTTTTCCTACACGAGCAATAATTTCATTGATTTTCTGATTTTGGTCATAAAAAGCATCAACATCTTGTGTGGCACGTAAACCATGATATTCTAAGACATAACCACCGACACAGATAATTGTTAAAGTCAGATTTTCCCGAATTAATTCCTTATTTAGGGCTTGGAAGACCGGTTTCATTTTATCCATGCTTGTATTTCTCCATCAATTTTTGAACATTGGTTAACTTAGCAGGTTTATTTAATGAAATCACATATTTATGAGTTGGAGTATGCTCTTGAAAGGCATACTTCAAGCTAATTTTTTGAAAATGAGTTAGTTCTTTGGAGTCTAGCAACTTTTCTACATCTTGGTTTGTTAAATAAGAATAGTCTTCAAAAATAACTTTTCGCAAATAGCGAAACCAATGGCTTGCGTTGAATTGTGATTGTTTGGATGCCTGTATCATATAATCGTACCAATCCATTGTCTTCCTCCTATGAAATTTAGTTTATCTTATTGTAGTTTATATTTAAAAATGTAGTTTTTCTTAATTAGCTCGTATTAGAAAAGAGTGTTTAGAATGCAAAATGAACCTTTTTTCTTATCCAAAAACCTTACTAAAGTATATAATTTAGGAAGTCAATTCTGTATGATAATGTTTGTACTATCGTCGAGTTTTTGCTTGATTGCCTAACGAGATAAATTTTAGAAGAATTTTCGGTGTGATTTGACAAGCTTCTGACTGGAAGGATAGTTACACTAGTATTGTTTATTAAAATGAGGAGATAGAGAAAATTTGGAATCCATTTGCTTATTATCAATCGTTTTTTTAGCTTATTTGTCTTAGAATGGTATAGAACTGATTTATGGATTGATCCTCTTGTATCTTATCCTGTTCCTAAATATGTTGGTAGAAAAATGAAGCAGTTGTTACGAGTGTCTGTATTGGGAAAAATTTTATCTATACAATTCTTTAAATGATATGAAGGCTAGGAATGCCAAAACACTGACATATTTCGTTTGAATCTCATCCGATCCCTTTACTTGTATTTGTAGAAATGCTATCAGTAATATATTCGCGAACACTATGATTTATAACAGTGTGGTCGTACATCTTTGTAACTTTATTATACAACAACCATTTACAGGTGTAAAGTTGAGCAGTGTCTTTAGTAAATTTAGGGACTTGTTTTGTCACAGTTTTGATACCTGTATTCGTTGTTTTATGAGCATTTAACGTTTCTTTTCATGTAGGCATTTCAATAATTAGAATGATATTTTTCCGAGGATGAACTTATATATTGTGACTTTTTAGAGTTACGATGTTTCTTGATCTGACTACCGCTATCAATTTCATCTATTTTTACAGTTTCATGCAACATAGCGAGAAGGCGGTTTCCTATATGGAAGTCGTCTTGTTTTCATATTGTCTAAAACGAGATATTTACTACAGGTTATAGTTGATTTAAACAGGTCTATAGATTTCTAATATATTAAGGTGAAATAATATCTTGTAATACATTGCTATGTTCTATGAAAAAAGCGACGATAGCTAATGCACAAGCTCCTATACTTCCACGATGTTTGTTGTAAGGTAAAATTTCAATTTCTATATTACGAGTAAAGGGAACAAAGTGGAGTTGATCTTGGATTTTATCCCTGACTTCATGAGTGAAAGGTTGATAATTAAGCAATTGACTGTTGATATAGATTTTATCAGCAGGATTGATGAGGAGAAGATTTGCAATAGAAGTGGCCAATAAATTGACTCCTTTATCAATTTGTTGACGTAAAGCGGAGTCGCCTAAGTTGTAAGCTGTTAAAAGGGTATCTAAATGAATGTCTTTTTCAGTCTTTACAAGGCTTTTTAGTACAGTTAGTTGAGAATTTTTAAATAATAATTGGGCATGTTTGATTAACCAAGCATCCGAAATATATGTTTGTAAACAACCTTTTTTTCCGCATTCACAATATTGCCCATTCAATTCGACAATGGTGTGTCCAATTTCTCCGATATAAGGATTTTTAGAGGCTCCTATTTTTTCTTTTGTGAAAAAGGAAGTGTAAATACCTAATCCAGCGTGTAGGAAAATAAAGTTATCGGGGGTATTGTGTGGATTAAAAAGGTATTGTCCTATAGCCATACAATCGATATTATTTTTTACAATAAAAGGAAAATTGAAATCTTTAATTACATTTAATAAATTAAAAGATTCCCATATGGGGTTGTTTGTAATGATGCTTCCGGAGTCTTTGTTATAATGTCCAGGTATTGATAAGCCAAATCCAAGTAATTTTGTTTCCAAAGGGACATACTTTGTAGCTGTTTTTATCATATTGGTAATGGTGGAATTGATTTCTGAAATAGGATAATCTTCATTCAAAATTTCTGTCTCGAAAAGATTTTTCCCTTGTAAGTCACATAGACTGAGAAAGATACCTAGGACGTTTATTTCAATACCTCCAACAACATATGGGATATTATCTGTAATAGAAATAGTTTTTCTCCGTCTTCCAGATCCGGAAAACTCGCTAAATTCATCACCAGTTTCGTATATGAGGGACTGTTCACTTAGCTCTTTGATGATGTTAGTCGTTGTTGCTGGAGTAAGTCCTGTTTCATTAACAATATCTGTACGAGATGTTGCTGGATTTCGATATAGAAACTCCAGTATAGTGGCTCTATTTTGTAAAAAGGCTGATTGTTTTGTAATCATTTGTTTCCTCCTTTGGTTTATTTTATATTAAACATAAGAAAAAATCAATTAAAATTATTATTCTATACAAAGAAAAAAATATTGTAAAAACAGCAAAAAAACATATTGACAACGCTTTCTGTTAGTGGTATATTTAATTTATAAAAAATAAAAAAAGGAGTTCTGGTGATGAACAATATTTTAACGTTTTTAGAAACGAAAGTCGCTCCGTTTGGTGAAAAAGTTGGCAACCAACGGCATTTGAAAGCTATTCGTGAAGGATTTATGATGGCAATGCCTTTGATTTTAGTCGGCTCTTTATTTCTTATTCTAATCAGTTGGCCTCAAGAGGCTTTTACAAATTGGCTGAATAGTGTTGGATTGCTAAGTATCTTGACAACTATGAATCAGTCAACAGTAGCGATTATTTCCTTGGTCGCTTGTTTCGGTATTGCCTACAGGTTGTCGGAAGGATATGGTACAGATGGTCCGTCTGCAGGGATTATAGCCTTATCTAGTTTTGTATTGATGGCACCTCGTTTTTCAAGTATGGTTTATGATAAAAATGGGGAGCAGGTCAAGCAGTTATTTGGCGGCGCAATACCATTTTCTAGCCTGAATGCATCTTCGTTGTTTATGGCGATTACTATTGGATTGGTTACAGCGGAGATTTATCGTATGTTTATCCAGCGCGGAATTACGATAAAAATGCCAAGTGGTGTCCCAGATGTAGTAAGTAAATCATTTTCAGCTCTTTTACCTGGTTTTACTACTTTTGTTTTGTGGGCTCTGGTCTTAAAAGGTCTTGAAGCGGCAGGAGTTGCAGGAGGTCTCAACGGACTTTTAGGTGCAATTGTTGGAACACCGCTTAAGTTAATTGCAGGAACGCTTCCAGGTATGATTCTATGTGTTATTGTAAACTCATTCTTTTGGTTCTGTGGAGTTAATGGGGGACAAGTTTTAAATGCTTTTGTAGACCCAGTTTGGTTACAATTTACTACAGAAAACCAAGAAGCTGTGGCTGCAGGACAAACCCTACAACACATTATTACATTACCGTTTAAAGATTTATTTGTATTTATTGGTGGCGGTGGAGCGACTATTGGTCTTGCAATTTGTCTCTTCCTATTTAGTAAGAGTCGTGCGAATAAAACATTAGGTAAGCTAGCTATTATACCGTCTATCTTTAATATCAATACAGCTATTCTATTTACGTTTCCAACGGTTTTAAATCCGATTATGCTGATTCCGTTTATTGCTACTCCTACAATCAATGCCTTAATTACCTATGTATCAATGGCTGTAGGATTAGTACCTTATACAACAGGTGTAATCCTTCCGTGGACAATGCCACCGATCATAGGAGGATTCCTTGCGACAGGGGCTAGTTGGCGAGGAGCTCTATTACAAGTTGTTTTGATTTTGGTTTCTGTGGCAATTTATTATCCATTCTTCAAAATTGCAGATAAACGCAATCTTGAAAAAGAAAAAGCTACTGTTGGAGGGAAATAAGATGGTTATCAGAGTATTTGATCAACAGAAAAATACTTATTCTAGCTTTGCCTTAGAGGAATTAAGTTACTATATGAATCGGGTCTTTAAGACTGACATAGAACTTGTCGAGGAGAAGGAAGCGGATATTTTTGTAGGATTAGTCAATAAAGAGGATGGAAAAGACCATATTTTCATCTCATTAAATAAGGGTAAGGGGAGAATTGAGTCCAATACAATTGTAGGTTTACTTATTGGAATTTACCGAATGTTTCATGAATTTGGGGTTGTGTATACTAGACCAGGGCGCGGACATGACTTTGTTCCAGAGCTACGATTTGAAGATTTTTTAGATAAAGAGCTATCTATAGATGAAACAGCCAGTTACTATCATAGGGGAGTATGTATAGAGGGAGCGGATTCATTTGAAAATATACTAGATTTCATTGATTGGCTACCTAAGATTGGGATGAACAGTTTTTTCATCCAGTTTGAAAATCCTTACTCTTTTTTGAAACGTTGGTATGAACATGAGTTTAATCCATATCTAAATAAAGAACAATTTTCAAATGAATTAGTACAAGAATTGAGTGATAGGTTGGATAAAGAATTGCAAAAAAGAGGTCTTATTCATCATCGTGTTGGTCATGGATGGACAGGTGAAGTTTTAGGTTACTCTTCAAAATTTGGCTGGGAATCAGGTCTTAGTATTTCAGAGGAGAAGAAACCCTATGTCGCTGAAATAAACGGGAAACGAGAATTGTTTAATACGGCTCCGATTTTAACCAGCCTGGATTTTTCAAATCCAGATGTAGCTGATAAGATGGTAGAAATTATCAAGGATTATGCCAAGAAAAGACCTGATGTGAACTACTTACATGTATGGTTGTCGGATGCTCGTAATAATATTTGTGAATGCGAAAACTGTAGACAAGAATTGGTTTCGGATCAGTATATTCGTATTCTCAATCAATTGGATAGGGCTTTAACGAGTGAGGGATTAGATACAAAGATTTGTTTTCTGCTTTACCATGAGTTGTTATGGGCACCTCAGAAAGAAAAATTAGATAATCCTGAACGCTTTACCATGATGTTTGCACCGATTACAAGAACATTTGAAATGAGTTATGCAGATGTATATTTTGACAATTCCATACCTACGCCTAAACCTTATCTGCGTAATAAAATTATACTTCCGAATTCTCTTGAGGAAAATTTATCTTATCTTTTTGAGTGGCAAAAAACATTTAAAGGAGATAGTTTCGTATATGACTATCCTTTAGGGCGTGCTCATTATGGCGATTTAGGCTATATGAAAATTAGTCAAACTATTTACAAAGATGTATCTTATCTTTCAAACCTACATTTGAACGGGTACATTTCGTGTCAAGAATTACGTGCCGGATTCCCTCATAATTTTCCTAATTATGTTATGGGGCAAATGCTCTGGAAGAAGACAAGAAGTTATGAAGAATTGATTGAAGAATACTTTTCTGCTTTGTATGGGTCAAATTGGCAGTCTGTTGTTGAATATTTAGAAAAATTATCTAGTTATTCCTCATGTGATTATTTTAATGCAATTGGCAGCCGTCAAAATGATGTTTTAGCGAATCATTATTATATAGCTTACAATCTAGCTGATAATTTTTTACCAATTATTGAGGAAAATATTTCTAAGTTATTAAATAGTCAAAAGGATGAATGGAAACAGCTCAGTTATCATCGTGAATATGTTGTTAAGATGGCGAAGGCTTTATATCTTCAAGCAACTGGAAAAACAAGGCAAGCTCAAGATGAATGGAGAAATGTGTTGAATTATATCCGTGGGCACGAATTACTATTCCAATCTAATTTGGATGTTTATCGTGTAATTGAAGTAGCAAAAAATTACGCTGGTTTCCACTTATAAATCATAAGTATAGAAAATGAACTAAGGTATTCAGAGAAGATTGATCCTAAATATTATGAAATTTAAGGATTTTTAAGATATTTAGGGTCAACTTTCTATTTGTATCGTAGCGAAGTCATTTTAATAATGATGTGTAAAAGATGGATCAAGATTGAGGAGGAAGAAAGATGAAATCAAAAGAAGAAATAAATATGCTTGGTTTTACAATTGTCGCTTACGCAGGAGATGCAAGGTCAGATTTGATGGATGCTTTGGCGTTTGCGAGAGATGGATATTTTGAACAGGCAAGAGAATTGGTTGAGTCTGCAAACGACTCAATAGTGTCTGCCCATCGAGAACAGACTAATTTATTAGCGGAGGAGGCATCTGGAGATAATTTTGAAGTGAGTTTTATCATGATTCATGGTCAAGATACCTTGATGACAACGATGCTATTGTATGATCAGGTCAAGTTTTTTATTGATGAATATGAACGAATTCGAAAGATTGAAGAACACATTGGCTTGCAATGAGGATCGGTTATGGAAAATTTACAGGTTAATGCCCTACCAAAAGAGTTTTTATTAGGAGCAGCCACCGCTGCTTACCAAGTAGAGGGTGCAACTAGGGTAGATGGCAAAGGAATAAATATGTGGGATGTTTATTTGCAAGAAAATAGTCCGTTCTTACCAGATCCAGCTAGTGATTTTTATCATCGTTACGAAGAAGATATAGCCTTGGCGGCAGAACATGGTTTACAGGCTTTGCGCTTATCTATTTCTTGGGTTCGCATATTTCCTGATATAGATGGGGAGCCTAATATATTGGCTGTTCAGTATTACCATAGAGTATTTCAGTCCTGCTTAAAACATAATGTGATTCCGTTTGTTTCTTTACATCATTTTGATTCGCCTCAGAAAATGTTAGAAACAGGGGATTGGTTGAATAGAGGGAATATTGATCGTTTCATACGATATGCTCGCTTTTGTTTTCAAGAATTTACAGAAATCAAACATTGGTTTACAATCAATGAACTGATGTCTCTTGCTGCAGGTCAATATATAGGAGGTCAGTTTCCTCCA
The DNA here is from genome assembly GCF_013276905.1 of Streptococcus sp. 3109. Classification (NCBI taxonomy): domain Bacteria; kingdom Bacillati; phylum Bacillota; class Bacilli; order Lactobacillales; family Streptococcaceae; genus Streptococcus; species Streptococcus sp. 3109. The sequence continues at coordinate 196,866 of NZ_VMLY01000004.1, forward strand.
AATCACCATTTTCAATTATCTGAAGCAATTCAAGCGAATCATAATATGTTGTTGGCGCATGCTCGTGCAGTCCTCGAATTTCATCAATTAGGAATTGAGGGAGAGATAGGTTGTATTCATGCTTTAAAACCAGGCTATTCTATTGATGGGAAAAAAGAAAATATTTTAGCAGCTAAACGGTATGATGTTTATAATAATAAGTTTCTATTAGATGGAACTTTTTTGGGGTACTACAGTGATGACACGCTTTTCCACTTGAATCAAATATTGGAAGCTAATAATTCTAGCTTTATTATTGAAGATGGTGATTTAGAAATTATGAAAAGAGCTGCACCTCTTAATACGATGTTTGGGATGAATTATTATCGTTCAGAATTTATTCGTGAATACGAAGGTAAAAATAGACAAGAATTTAATTCAACAGGAATAAAAGGACAGTCTTCTTTTAAATTAAATGCTCTAGGTGAATTTGTAAAAAAGCCTGGTATTCCGACAACAGATTGGGATTGGAATATTTATCCTCAAGGGTTATTTGATATGTTGCTTCGTATCAAAGAAGAATATCCTCAACATCCGGTCATTTATTTAACTGAAAATGGTACAGCCCTTAAAGAGGTTAAGCCAGAGGGCGAGAATGATATTATTGATGACAGTAAGAGAATCCGTTATATTGAGCAACATTTACACAAAGTTTTAGAGGCTCGAAATAGGGGAGTCAATATTCAAGGCTATTTTATATGGTCTTTGCAAGATCAATTTTCTTGGGCGAATGGCTACAATAAGCGATATGGTCTTTTCTTTGTTGATTATGAAACACAGAAGAGATATATTAAGAAAAGTGCTCTTTGGGTAAAAGGGCTAAAACGGAATTAAGGTTAGCGATTTGAATGATGTTTAATATGTTTTAAATATGAGGTTGAATTTTTTATAGGAGGAGTTTTATGGATAAGCTAGTCGCTGCCATTGAAAAACAACAAGGGAAATTTGAAAAAATTTCTACTAATAATTATATGATGGCTATTAAAGATGGATTCATTGCTACTATGCCTTTAATTATGTTTTCAAGCTTTTTGATGATTATTATTATGATTCCTAAAAATTTCGGAGTAGAGTTACCGAGTCCAGCTATTGCCTGGATGAGGAAAGTATATATGCTAACCATGGGAGTTTTGGGTGTTATTGTTTCAGGGACAGTTGCAAAGTCATTGGCTGGAAATGTTAATAGAAAAATGCCTCCTGGAAAGGTAATAAATGATACTTCTGCAATGTTGGCGGCCATATGTAGTTATCTGGTATTAACTGTAACGCTTGTAGTTGATGAGAAGACGGGATCTACAAGTTTGTCGACAAACTATTTAGGATCTCAAGGATTGATAACTTCGTTTGTCAGTGCCTTTATTACTGTAAATGTTTACCGATTCTGTATTAAGCGAGACATTACTATTTATTTACCTAAGGAAGTTCCTGGGGCTATATCACAAGCTTTTAGAGATATTTTTCCTTTTTCTTTTATTTTACTTATTAGTGGTTTGTTAGATATTGTATCTCGGTTTAGTTTAGATGTTCCTTTTGCCCAAGTATTTCAACAACTATTGACCCCTATTTTTAAGGGAGCAGAATCATATCCTGCTATGATGTTGATTTGGTTTATGTGTGCTTTGCTTTGGTTTGTTGGAATTCATGGACCATCTATTGTCTTACCTGCTGTTACAGCTTTACAACTAAGCAATATGGAAGAGAATGCTCAACTCCTTGCAAATGGGCAGTTCCCTTATCATTCTTTAACACCTAATTTCGGGAATTATATCGCTGCTATCGGAGGAACGGGGGCTACCTTTGTTGTACCATTTATTTTGATTTTCTTTATGCGGTCTAAACAATTAAAATCGGTAGGTAAAGCTACAATTACTCCTGTTTTATTTGCGGTAAATGAACCTCTTCTATTTGGTATGCCTGTTATTTTGAATCCCTATCTTTTTGTCCCTTTTTTGATGACTCCACCAGTGAATGTATTTCTAGGAAAGGTCTTTATTGATTTCTTTGGAATGAATGGATTTTATATCCAGTTACCTTGGGCCTTTCCTGGACCCTTGGGATTGTTAATTGGAACGAATTTTCAACCTATCTCCTTTGTATTTTTATTTTTGATTTTAGTTGTCGACATATTGATTTATTTGCCATTCTGTAGAGCGTATGATAGACAGTTACTGATGAAAGAAGATGTTGCAAGTTCAAATGATATTATTTTAGAGGAGGATACAAGTGAAATAATGCCTGGTGAGTTAGATGAAATAAAAAGTAAGGAGTTGAAAGTACTGGTTCTTTGTGCAGGATCTGGAACAAGTGCGCAATTAGCCAATGCAATTAACGAGGGCGCTCAATTAGCAGAAGTTAGAGTGATTGCGAATTCAGGAGCGTACGGAGCTCACTATGATATTATGGGTGTTTATGATTTGATCATTCTGGCTCCACAAGTTCGGAGTTATTATAGAGAGATGAAGGTGGATGCAGAAAGATTAGGTATTCAGATAGTTGCTACCAGAGGAATGGAATATATTCATTTAACAAAGAATCCAAGTAAAGCCTTACAATTTGTATTGGAGCATTACCAAGCTGTGTAGTAAGTTTTTCCATCTTTTATTTGAGTAAGGACTTTGCTTACAGACAGGCTTGGATTTAAAAACGTTCCCCCTTTTTAATATAAAAATCCCTCTTTCACAATTGTAAAAAGAGGGATTTTGTATTTTATCTCTTAGACCAAGTTCTCTTCATAAAGAGAAGTAAGATAGGATAAATCTCCAAGCGCCCTGCAATCATTGCAAAGGAGAGGAGGATTTTTGAGATAGGGCTAAAGATTGAGAAACTAGAAGTGGTTCCTAGGATAGGTCCGATATTATTGAAACAGCTAAAGACAGCGCTGGTCACAACCAGAAAATCATTGCTATCTAGGCTGACAATGAAGATAAGCGCTAGCAAAATCATAGAATAGATGACAAAGTACTTGAGAATCTTATGCTGGGTATCTTTGTCAATCACCGTTTTATTAACATGGAGGGTCAAAACACGGTGGGGCGATAGGATTGACAAAATTTGGTTTTTGGCAATTTTTGAAAGGATGAGGCCTCGAATAATCTTGAGTCCACCTGCAGTTGATCCAGCAGAGCCACCGATTACCATGAGGAAGAGGAGGATAAACTGGGAGAAGAGGGGCCAGTTGGTAATATCTCCGTATCCAAAACCAGTTGTTGTAATGATGTTGGAAACCTGGAAGAAGGCCATTTCAAAGCTTTTTGAAAATCCTGGGTAGAGATAGAGGGTATTGAGGCTAATCAATCCTGTAGAAAGCAGTACAATGACCAAGTAAGCACGAAGTTCCTCGTCACCAAAGAAGGCTTTGACGCGACGGAGCATGAGGTAGTAGTAGAGGTTGAAATTCACCCCAAACACCAGAACTCCGATACTAACCAGATAGGTAATCAATGAGCTGCCATAGTGAGCAATTCCGTCGTTATAGACGGTAAATCCTCCTGTACCTGCTGTTCCCATGGCAATGACAAAACTATCAAATAGGGGCATACCAGCTAGATAATAGATGATGACAAAGAGGGAGAAGAGAGCTAGATAAAGGAGATAGAGAATCTGGGCAGTATTTTTGAGTTTGGATACAACCTTACCGAAGACGGGACCAGGAACCTCAGCCTTCATCACTTCTAGGTGGCTATTTTTGGCATTGTCCATAATAGCAAGTGCAAAAACAAGCACTCCCATCCCTCCAATCAAGTGGGTAAAACTTCGCCAGAAGAGGAGGGAACGACTGAGGACCGAAACGTCGTTCAGAATAGTTGCTCCGGTAGTTGTAAAGCCAGAACTGATCTCAAAAAAGGCATCTATAACACTGGGAATTTGTCTAGCAAAGACAAAGGGGAGACCGCCAAAGAAAGACCAAAGGATCCAACAGAGGGCCACAATTAAGACTCCCTCCTTGGCATAAATCCGTTGATTTTTTGGCTTTTGTAAAATTCCTGAACCGCCTAGTAATACGAGAATCCCAATGGTCGAAAAGAGGGCTGTAAAGACTTGGCTCGATTCACGGTAATAGACAGCGACAGACACAGGAACCAAGAGGAGAACAGCTTCAATCAAAAGTAACTTTGAAAGGAGGTAACGAATCATACTTTTATTCATTTCTTACCTCGCGATTAAGTCATAAATCTTGGTGATGTTTGGCAACAAGGTTGTTACTAGGAGCTTGTCTCCAACTTCCAACATATCCTCCCCAGTAGGGAAAATAGTCTTGCCCTTTCGAATGATGGCTGCAATAAGAACTCCTTTTTTTAGTTTCAGTTGAGAAAGAGGTTTGGCAGTCATTTTATTGGCTTCCTTGATATGGAATTGCAGGGTTTCGATTTGGCCATTGGCTAGATGGTGCATGGCTTGAAGGTCTGAATACTGGGCATTAACACGACCACGAATAAAGTGCATAATCGTATCTACAGCGATGCTTTTAGGTGTGATGATACTTGAAAAATCAGGCGCATTGATAATTTCGAGGAGACTGGTACGATTGACCTTGGTAATATTTTTCTGTACACCTACCCTGTCAAGGAACATCGAAGTAATCAGATTTTCCTCATCGACTCCTGTTAGAGTCGCAACGGCATCATAGTTTTGAGCACTTTCTTCTAGCAGAATATCTTTTGCGGTACCATCTCCTTGAACGATGTAGAGATTAGGGAATTTCTCACTAAAGAAACGTGCCCTTTCAGAGTTAATCTCGATGACTTTGGTATCGATACGACTGTCTTTGAGAATACCTAGTAGATAATAGGCAATTCTACCTGCTCCAACGATGAGAAGGCTCTTCACAGCACGAGATTTGAAATAATTATGGAAGAGCATCATATCAACACGGTTACCAGTGACAAAGATTCTATCTTTATCATGTATGGTCATATCACCACTTGGGATGATAATTTGATGATCCCTCTCTATGGCGCAGACAATGACGTTGCCAAATTTTTTCCGAAAATCAGAAATGGGCATTTGGCAAAGACCGCTAGTGGATTTGACGACAAATTCCATGAGGCTAACGCGTCCACCAGCAAAGCGTTCGACAGATAGAGCGTTGGGAAAGTCAATGATGTTGGCGATAGCGCGGGCAGCCAAGAGCTCAGGGTTAACGATAAGAGAAAAACCGAGAATATTCTTTTCCTTGAAATAAGAGTTAGAATATTCAGGGTTCCGCACCCGAACGATGGTCTCTTTAGCTCCCATTTTTTTGGCTAAAACGGCTGCAATCATGTTGACTTCATCGTATTCAGTCAGGGCGATAAAGATATCACAATCCTGGACACTGGCTTGCTCAAGGATGGTAAAATCGGCCCCGTTACCAAGGATACCCATGATATCAAAGCGATTGACAATATGATTGAGGACAGCTTCGTCTTGCTCAATCAGCAAAACATCATGCTTTTCTGCAACCAAGGAGCGACAGAGGGCAGAACCAACTTTTCCCCCTCCGACAAGGATAATTTTCATAATAAAACCTACTTCTTCATTATGTAACTATCATACCTTTTTTCAAGAAAAAATGCACCTACTAGCTAATAACCAGAGTTTTTAGTAGGAAATTTGCTATAAGGTAAAACTATACCCTAATCAATTGAAATAGCTATTAGCACCTTTCTCTGAAATATGGTATGATAAAGGATATACAAGGAGATAAAATGAATAATAATTTACTGGTATTACAATCAGACTTTGGTCTGGTTGATGGTGCGGTATCGGCTATGATTGGAGTGGCTTTAGAAGAATCTCCAACCTTAAAAATTCATCACTTGACGCACGATATCACGCCTTATAATATTTTTGAGGGGAGTTACCGTCTCTTTCAGACGGTGGATTACTGGCCTGAGGGAACGACATTTGTATCGGTGGTCGATCCAGGTGTTGGCTCGAAACGTAAGAGTGTGGTTGCCAAGACTGCAAAAAATCAATATATTGTCACGCCAGATAATGGGACTCTTTCTTTTATCAAGAAACACGTTGGTATTGTAGCCATTCGTGAAATTTCTGAGGTAGCTAATAGGCGTCAAAACACAGAGCATTCTTATACCTTCCACGGTCGTGATGTTTATGCTTATACTGGTGCTAAACTAGCCAGCGGTCACATTACTTTTGAGGAAGTGGGGCCAGAGCTCAGTGTGGATCAGATTGTGGAACTTCCAGTCGTAGAGACCATCATTGAAGATCATCGGGTGAAGGGAGCTATTGATATTCTGGATGTGCGTTTTGGTTCGCTTTGGACCTCTATCACGCGAGAAGAGTTTTACAAGCTGGAACCAGCATTCGGTGACCGTTTTGAAGTGACTATCTATCACGCTGATATGCTGGTCTATCAAAATCAGGTTGTCTATGGTAAATCATTTGCAGATGTGAGAATTGGGCAACCCATCCTTTACATCAACTCTCTCTATCGTTTAGGTTTGGCTATCAATCAAGGTTCCTTTGCCAAGGCCTATAATGTGGGTGTCGGTTCATCTTGGACTATTGAAATAAAGAAAATAGAATCATAAAATAGGAGAATAAATAGTATGGAAATCAAATTTACAATTAAACAAGTTGTTGCTGTCGGAATTGGCGCTGCCCTCTTTGTCGTCATCGGGATGATCAACATTCCGACCCCTGTTCCAAATACAAGCATCCAGCTTCAGTATGCGGTACAAGCGCTACTTTCTATTATTTTTGGACCGATTATCGGTTTGCTTGTCGGGTTGATTGGTCATGCAATCAAGGACTCTCTTGCTGGCTATGGTCTATGGTGGACTTGGATTATCGCTAGCGGCCTCTTTGGTTTAGTTGTGGGACTTTTTAGAAAGTACGTTCGAGTGATCAATGGTGTCTTTGACTGGAAAGATATTCTTATTTTTAACCTCATTCAACTACTTGCAAATGCCCTTGTTTGGGGTGTCTTGGCGCCACTTGGAGATGTTGTGATTTATCAAGAAGCGGCAGAAAAAGTATTTGCCCAAGGGATTGTTGCGGGAATTGCTAATGGTGTATCTGTAGCTATTGCAGGAACTCTTCTCTTGCTTGCCTATGCGGGAACTCAAACTCGTGCAGGAAGTTTGAAAAAGGACTAAAATGATGGGGAAGGCTGGACAACCAGTCTTTTTCGATGTTTATAGATTAGTTAGGAAAGTAAGCTAGGATAGGAATCTTTTTGGCGCTAAGATTTTAAGAGAAGAGACTGCAAGAAGGGTTCGATTTATGATAAAATAGAAGTCTAAGAAGCGAATGAAGAGAGTAAGATGAAAGAAGCTATAATTGAGTGGAAGGATTTCTCTTTCCGGTATGAAACACAACAAGAACCGACCTTGCAAGGGGTAGACTTGACCATTTACAAGGGAGAGAAAGTCTTAATTGTTGGACCATCTGGGTCAGGTAAATCTACCTTGGGTCAGTGTTTGAATGGTATTATTCCCAATATTTACAAGGGTCAGATGTCTGGAGAATTTTTGATCAAGAGTCAAGCAGCCTTTGATATGAGCATCTATGATAAATCTCATTTAGTCAGCACAGTTTTACAGGATACAGATGGGCAGTTTATCGGCTTGTCCGTGGCAGAAGATTTGGCTTTTGCTCTGGAAAATGATGTGACAGCCCTAGAAGAGATGAAAAGCCGTGTTCATAAATGGGCTGAAAAGCTGGACCTTCTTTCTTTACTGTCTCAGCGTCCCCAGGATTTGTCAGGTGGACAAAAGCAGCGAGTCAGTCTGGCTGGTGTCTTGATTGATGAGAGTCCGATTCTCTTGTTTGATGAGCCACTCGCCAATCTGGATCCCAAGTCAGGTCAGGATATTATCGAATTGATTGATCAGATTCATAAGGAGGAGGGGACGACGACTCTTATTATCGAGCACCGTTTGGAGGACGTTCTGCATCGTCCTGTGGATCGGATTGTCTTGATAAACGATGGCCGTATCCTCTTTAATGGGAGTCCTGATCAGTTATTGGCGACTGATTTGTTGACCCAAAATGGAATTCGCGAACCCCTTTATCTAACTACTCTCCGTCAATTAGGTGTGGATTTAGCTAAGGAAGAACAATTAGCAAATCTGGATAACTTGTCTATCTCAAAAGGTCAGGTTCAGTTGCAGAATGAACTGGTAAAAGAAAGCCCAGAATTGCAGTCACTCTTTAGATTAGAGGACGTGCCATTTTCTTATGATGATAGACCGATTTTAAAGTCCCTACATTTGGATATTAAAAAGGGTGAAAAGATTGCCATTGTCGGGAAAAATGGGGCTGGGAAATCAACCCTTGCCAAGGCCTTAAGTAGCTTTATCCAGACGGAAGGTTCTTATCTTTGGAAAGGTCAGGATATAAAAGGAGATTCTGTTGCAGAGCGGGCGGAACGAGTAGGCTATGTGCTGCAAAATCCCAATCAAATGATTTCAACTAATATGATTTTTGATGAGGTGGCTCTAGGACTCCGTTTGCGAGGTGTGGATGAGAAGGAAATTGAAACGAGAGTCTATGAAACCTTGAAAATCTGCGGTCTTTTTGAATTCCGTAATTGGCCCATTTCTGCCCTGTCATTTGGTCAGAAAAAACGTGTCACCATTGCTTCAATTTTGGTCTTAGGAGCTGAAATTATTCTCCTAGATGAACCGACTGCAGGCCAAGACCAGAAGAACTATACTGAGATTATGGAATTTCTTGAAGAACTGCATCAAAAAGGTCATACCATTGTCATGATTACCCATGATATGCAATTGATGCTGGATTATTCTGATCGTGCTCTTGTCATGGTTGATGGAGAATTGATTGCCGATACCGATCCAGCTAGTCTTTTGAGCAATCCTGAGCTGTTAGTAAAAGCCAACCTAAAAGAAACTTCAATCTTCAACTTGGCCAAGAAACTAGACGTGGATCCACTTGCTTTAACGGCATTTTACAAAGAAAGGAGAGAAGGATGCAAGCTAAATTAATTGGTTACCAGCATAGAGATACTGTGATTCATCGCTTGTCAGGAGCTGGTAAACTCCTCTTTTTCATTCTCGTGTCATTGGCTGCCATGATTAGCTATGATACCAGACTGCTTGTTCTGATTGCTATTTTTTCGGTCTTTCTCCTCTATTTGTCAGAAATCCGTTTTAAAGATGTTTCCTTTGTAGCAGTTTTTGCGACGGTATTTGCCGTTTTAAACGTCTTGATGGTCTATCTCTTTTCTCCTGAGTATGGGGTTGGACTTTACGGAGAGAGAAGTGTGATTTGGCAGGGAATCGGGTCCTACACTCTAACCAGCCAGGAGCTCTTTTATCTGCTAAATCTGGCCATTAAGTACCTTTGCACCATTCCTCTGGCTATTATCTTTTTGATGACAACCCACCCTAGTCAGTTTGCTTCCAGTTTAAATCAAATCGGTGTGCCTTATAAGATTGCCTATTCAGTCAGCCTGACCTTGCGCTATATTCCAGATTTGCAGGAAGAATTCTTTACCATCAAGATGTCTCAGGAAGCGCGTGGGATGGAATTATCCAAGAAAGCTTCTCTAATGCAACGAATCAAAGGCAATCTGCGCATTATCACTCCCTTGATTTTTAGCTCGCTAGAACGCATTGATACCATCGCGACCGCCATGGAGCTTCGTCGCTTTGGGAAAGAGAAAAAACGCACTTGGTATAGTTATCAGGCCTTGAAAAAAGGAGACTATCTTACCTTGTTCTTGGCAGCCTTGTTTTTAGTAGCTAGTTTACTACTTATCTTGCAGAATCAGGGACGATTTTACAACCCTTGGAAATAGCTTGAAAAAATTGAAAAAATCAAGTCGTTTCTATTGACAATGATTCTGAAAGTGTTATACTAAGAAAGTAGTTTCGCTGATTTACTTCAAACCTGTTGTGAGGTAAGTTAACGATGCCTTAACCACGCTGTTTGCTGAGCTTGACTCCGGGCAGTGTGGCTATTTTTTTGCAATGGTGAAAGGAAGCAAGTCATGACAAATCACATTGTATTATTTGAGCCACAAATTCCACAAAATACAGGCAATATCGCGCGTACTTGCGCTGCAACCAATTCTCCCCTCCACATCATCAAGCCCATGGGCTTTCCTATCGATGACCGCAAGATGAAGCGGGCTGGGTTGGATTATTGGGATAAGCTAGAGATTTATTTTTACGAGAGTTTGGAAGATTTCATGTCTCAGATGAAGGGAAAACTCTATCTAATTTCGAAATTCGCTGAAAAAGTCTATTCTGAGGTGGATTTATCGACTGACGAGGACCACTATTTCCTCTTTGGACGTGAAGACAAGGGCTTGCCTGAGGACTTTATGCGCGAACATCCTGAGAAGGCTCTCCGTATTCCTATGAATGATGAACATGTCCGCAGTCTCAATGTGTCGAATACCGTCTGCATGATTGTCTACGAAGCCCTCCGTCAACAGAACTTTGCAGGTCTTGAGCTTGTTCATACCTATGAAGTGGATAAATTGAAATAAAAAATGAAAATGAAAATGAACAAAATGCTTGCGCTTGCAAGCGTTTTTTGTTATGATAAAAGAGTCTTCAGGGCAGGGTGTGATTCCCGACCGGCGGTAAATTTGACTATCTATTTTAGCTTTCTCGTCGTTGTCTTGTCTCGATATACTTTAAGTATTATCTTCGACTGCGACGCCTAGATAAATCTAAAATATCTTAGCCAAATAAGTCCGCGAGCGCAAGCTGATGTGGTGAGATTCCACAACCGACAGTATAGTCTGGATGGGAGAAGACGAAAGAATAGCTTTGTCTGTTCTGATAGATTTATAGCTAAACTGTAACCGCTTACTTGAATTTCCTTAATAGAGTGAGAGGGAACTTTTGGGATATAAAAAGTGAGAATAGATAGAGGAATCCTTTCTAACTTCTTCTGATTTTATAGAAAATTGGAGGAACCTGTTATGACAAACACACGTCGACTTTCGACCATTGCAATCTTATCAGCCATCTCATTTGTGCTGATGTACTTTGACTTTCCGCTCTTACCAGCGGCATCCTTCCTCAAGATCGAATTTAGTATCTTGCCCGTCCTTGTGGGTCTGGTGGTCATGGATTTGCCTGCTGCTCTAGGAGTTCTCTTGCTTCGCTCACTCTTGAAATTGCTTCTTAACAGTCAGGGAGTGAATACTTACATTGGCTTGCCGATGAATATCGTGGCTTTGGGAATTTTTGTCATCGTATTTGCTTTGATTTGGAAAAAGGAACGGACAACCCTTCGTTTCCTACTAGGATCTCTAGCTGGAACTATTGGCTTGACCGTGGCTATGTTGGTTCTCAACTATGTTTATGCTGTTCCTTTGTACGCTAAGTTTGCTAACTTTGATATTGGAAAAATTTTGGGACTGTCCAACTACCTAATGACCATGGTATTACCTTTTAACTTGATTGAGGGTGTAATCTTTTCCGTTTCATTCTGGTTGTTGTACGTCCTTTTGAAACCAACCTTAAAACACTATGAAAGATAAACAAACATTTTTAATGAAGGGCAGTTTTGCCCTTTTACTTTTCGTTATTCTTGGCTACATGGTCAAATTTTACCCTGAAACGCTGGTCGGTTTTGACCAACCGATACAGACTGCCGTTCGAGGAGACTTACCAGATTATTTGACTATTCTTTTCCGAGCCATCACACGCTTGATTGATATTCCGGTGATTATCACTTGGGTTGTTATTACAGCTTTTGTCTTTTATCGTAAGCGGTGGAAGATAGAAAGTTTCTTCATGCTGGGAAATCTGGCTTTGGCAGGTCTTTTAATCGTGACCTTTAAAAATATTTACCAGCGCCCACGACCAGCTATTTTACACTTGGTAGATGAGAAGGGATTTTCCTTCCCAAGTGGCCATTCTCTGGCTGTAACCTTGATGGTCGGTTCTCTGATTGTTATTCTTAGTCAGCGGATTAAAGATTCGGTCGAGAGAAAAATCGTACAAATCGTCCTTGGCCTCTACCTAGTCAGTGTGTTGGTATCAAGGGTCTATCTGGGAGTTCATTATCCATCAGACGTTCTTGCCAGTCTCTGTGTGGGCTTGGGAGTCCTGTTTATAGAGTTTCCCTTCTATGACAAGCTCCGCTTCCAATGGCGATTTAAAGGCAAGCAGAAGTGAGTATCGAATTCCCTTGAGGAGAAAGAAATGAAAGTCAATATAAAAGATCTCCATCCGACTCAACTATACTTATCAGAAAAGAAACTAGCAGGCATCCAGACACTTTATCAGTCGGCAGAAATAATCAATGTTGCTCCAATCAGTATTCTTGCGTTCGGAGATTGCTTGTTGATTACAGATGGGCATCACAGGGCTTATCAGGCTTTATTGGCAGGTCGGGATACGATTTCTGCTGAGTGGGATAGAGACGGCGGTGATGAACTATATCATCTCTATGCGCAAGCTTGTGAGGAAAGAAAGATTTACTCTGTTCTGGATTTAAAAAATCATATCTTACCTCAAGGTGAGTATGAAGCAAAATGGTATAACTGGTGTGATGGTTTTAATCAAGCAGCAACTCTCTTATTGAAAAGGAAAGCAGATGAAAGAGATCTTACAAATAGATAATGCACTGCGTCTTGTTCCTTATTGTAAGGTCAATCATTGTGAGGAAGCTTTTGCTTGGTATCAGAATGTGGACTTGGTTTACCTCGTAGATGGGGTGAAGCTTCCTTATAGTCAAGAAACTTTGGAAGCCATGTATTCCTATTTGGATCAGCATGGTGAACTTTTTTGGATTGAAGTCAAGGAGAAGGGAGAATGGTTTCCAATTGGGGATGTTACACTATCTCAGGATAATCTCCCCATTGTGATTGGGAGTTCCGCTTACCAACATCGAGGACTTGGAAAAAAGATTCTAAGTACTTTGATTGAATTGGCTCGAGTAAAAGGATGGAAAGAATTGAGAGTCAAGGAAATCTACACCTACAATCATGCTTCTAGGAGGTGTTTCAAGTCGCTTGGATTTGTGGAAAATGGAGCAACAGAAAAAGGAAGGAGTTTTGTACTGAAATTAGTCTAATCCTGCCACTTTCTCCCCCTTAACCTTTGACTATTCCGCAAAATTATCGTAAAATAAAGAGTAAATGATAAAATGAGGTCAGAGTCTGTTCGCTCTGGCGATAGTAGTATAAATGAGGAGAAACGCTTTGGAATTAGAAGTATTTACTGGGCAAGAAAAAAGTGAACTATCTATGATTGAGGTAGCGCGTGCTATCTTGGAACTTCGTGGTCGTGATCATGAGATGCATTTTAGCGATCTTGTAAACGAAATTCAAAACTACCTTGGAACATCAAACAGCGATATCCGTGAAGCCTTGCCTTTGTTCTACACAGAGTTGAACTTTGACGGTAGCTTCATCTCACTTGGAGACAACAAATGGGGTCTTCGTTCATGGTATGGTGTGGATGAAATCGATGAAGAAATTATCGCTCTTGAGGAAAATGATGACGATGAAGTAGCACCAAAAGCTAAGAAAAAACGCATCAATGCCTTTATGGACGGCGATTCAGATGCTATTGACTACAATGCAGATGATCCAGAAGACGAAGATGCATACGAAGCAGATCCAGCTCTTTCATATGATGATGAAAATCCAGATGATGAGAAAAATGAAGTGGAAGCTTATGATGCAGAAATCAACGAAATCGCCCCTGATGACTTGGGTGAAGACGTGGATCTCAACGAGGAGGATGACGAGTTCTCAGAAGATGATGCTGAAACCAGCGAGGAATAAAAGTTAGGTATTGACAATTATCCTATTTTTAGGTATCATATTGTTCGGGCACCTCTTTTAGAGGTCGGGGCTCCCTAGTTCTTAGGGAGCTATTTTTGTTTTTTCAAGAAGTTATCTTCTTGTATTTTATACTCAATGAAAATCAAAGAGCAAACTAGGAAACTAGCCGCAGGTTGCTCNNGACTGACAAAGTCAGGAACACATATCTACGGCAAGGCGACGTTGACGCGGTTTGAAGAGATTTTCGAAGAGTATTAGTTGTGAATCTGGTGCAGTTGTCCCAGATTATTCTTATTAGTAGGGTCTTGTTTTCTATGTCCCCACGTAGTTAGCAAGACCTTGAGCATTTTAGAAAGAGGAATCTATGTCTACGAAATATATTTTTGTAACTGGTGGTGTGGTGTCGTCTATTGGGAAAGGGATTGTCGCAGCGAGTCTGGGTCGTCTCTTGAAAAATCGTGGTCTCAAAGTAACCATTCAAAAGTTTGACCCTTATATCAATATTGATCCGGGAACTATGAGTCCTTACCAGCACGGGGAAGTTTTTGTGACAGATGACGGAGCTGAGACAGATTTGGACTTGGGTCACTATGAACGTTTCATCGATATCAATCTCAACAAATATTCCAACGTGACAACTGGTAAAATTTACAGTGAAGTGCTTCGTAAAGAACGCCGTGGAGAATACCTTGGGGCAACCGTTCAGGTCATTCCTCATATCACAGATGCTTTGAAAGAAAAAATCAAGCGTGCCGCTCTAACGACCGACTCTGATGTCATTATCACAGAGGTTGGTGGAACAGTAGGAGATATCGAGTCCTTGCCATTCTTAGAGGCCCTTCGTCAGATGAAGGCAGATGTGGGGGCGGATAATGTTATGTACATCCATACAACCTTGCTTCCTTACCTCAAGGCTGCTGGTGAAATGAAGACCAAACCAACTCAACACTCTGTAAAAGAATTGCGTGGATTGGGAATCCAACCAAATATGTTGGTTATTCGTACAGAAGAGCCGGCTGGTCAAGGAATTAAAAACAAACTAGCCCAGTTCTGTGATGTGGCACCAGAAGCCGTTATCGAATCGTTGGATGTTGAACACCTTTACCAAATTCCATTGAACTTGCAGGCTCAAGGTATGGACCAAATTGTTTGTGACCACCTGAAATTAGATGCACCAGTAGCGGATATGACAGAATGGTCAGCCATGGTGGACAAGGTCATGAACCTTAAGAAACAAGTCAAGATTTCCCTTGTCGGTAAGTATGTTGAGTTGCAAGATGCCTACATTTCTGTGGTTGAAGCCTTGAAACACTCTGGTTATGCCAATGACGCAGAAGTTAAAATCAATTGGATTAATGCCAATGATGTGACAGCAGAGAATGTGGCAGAGCTTTTGTCTGATGCGGACGGAATCATTGTACCAGGTGGTTTTGGTCAACGTGGTACGGAAGGGAAAATCCAAGCCATTCGCTATGCGCGTGAAAATGATGTTCCAATGTTAGGTGTCTGCTTGGGAATGCAGTTGACTTGTATCGAATTTGCTCGTCACGTTTTAGGTCTCGAAGGTGCCAATTCTGCAGAGCTTGCACCAGAAACAAAATACCCTATCATTGATATTATGCGTGATCAGATTGATGTTGAGGATATGGGGGGCACCCTTCGTTTGGGGCTTTATCCATCTAAGTTGAAACGTGGCTCTAAGGCAGCAGCTGCATATCACAATCAAGAAGTGGTGCAACGCCGTCACCGTCACCGCTATGAGTTTAACAATGCATTCCGTGAGCAGTTTGAGGCAGCAGGCTTTGTCTTTTCAGGAGTGTCTCCAGACAATCGTCTGGTAGAAATCGTGGAAATTCCTGAAAATAAATTCTTTGTAGCGTGTCAGTATCACCCTGAACTGTCAAGTCGTCCAAATCGTCCAGAAGAACTCTACACTGCCTTTATTACTGCAGCGGTTGAGAACAGCAATTAGCAAAATCAGAACCTTTGAGAAGAATCTCAGAGGTTTTTTGCATACAATGATATTGCAGTATATCTGAGTTAGGAGTCCTCTGTATGTACCTGCTACCGTTGAAATCAATAGCGACTCCCTCTTGCCCTGTGCTAGTGAATGGATTTATCAGTATATTGAAGTGAAATAAAATCTGAACAAATTAATTCGGAAAGCCAAATCAATTTCTAGAAATATTTTAGCAGTCAAGGTGTACTGTTATAGATTCAATACACTATACTTTTTTAATTTAATCCACTATATCTGCAGAATACTCTCTCAGTTTCATTCAGCCTAGTCTTGCTTAGGAAAAGCAAAAAGCCATCCCATTCAGGATAGCTTCTTGGTTTTTAGATTTGTTCTGCAAAAACCTTTTCAGCAAGGTTCATAGCGTGGTCTGATACACGAGTGTAGTGTGAGATGATATCGATAAAGTTTACCCCAGCTTGTGTTGAACATTCGCCTTTATTGAGGCGTTTGATGTGGGTTTTTCTGAGAACACGTTCTATCTTATTGATTGCTTCATGACGTTCTACAAGACTGCGTGCTTTTTCAATATCATTGTTTTCCACACTATCCAGAGCATCTTTGATAAAGTCACTAGTTTGGCGGTAAACTTCCTCTAATTCTTTCAAGGCGGCATCAGAAAATTCAACATTTTTCCGTTGAAGATAGTCAGTCAGATTGAGTAGAGCCTCCGCGTGGTCTCCAATCCGTTCCAAATCACGGGAGGAATCAAGGATATTGGTGAGTACTTCGCTTTCTTTTTGACTGAGAGCTTCGCTTGAAAGGGCAATGAGATAACGTGTTAATTGCTCATCGATGGTGTTAATTGCTTCTTCGGTTTTATGCCCTTTTTCAGCAACTTTTTCATCCAAGTCAATGATATACTTATAGGAAAGGTCAAAGGCTTTAGCAGCGTAGTTTCCTAAGTGCAAGAGCTCTTTCTTAGCATTTCCGAGAGCGATAGATGGGGCTTGTTTGATGAAATGTTCATCAAGATATAAGGGTTCGTATTTGACAATCTCGTCCTCTCCAGGAATAATCTTGGTTACAAAGTAAGCCAGAGCTCCGATAAATGGAAATTGGACAATGGTATTGGTAATATTAAAGGTTCCATGAGCAAAGGCGATGGTCATTTCCGGTGCTAGATTTAGCGTAGATTCAAACCAATGAATCAAGCCAGTGAAAGGTACAAGGAAGACAATACAGATAACCGTACCAATCACGTTAAAGGCGACATGGGCACCTGCTACCCGTTTAGCTGCAATATTAGCACCTAAAGAGGCAATGATGGCTGTAATGGTTGTCCCGATATTGTCACCAAATAGAACTGGCAAAGCTCCTTGCAGGTCAATGAGGTTGCTGGCGTAGAGGTTTTGTAAAATCCCGATGGTAGCCGAGGAAGCTTGAATCAGTAAGGTCAAGCCGGTACCGACAAAGACACCCAAAACAGGATTCTTACTTAGCTCAATCATATAGTCTTTAAAGACCTGTAAATCTTTGAGTGGAGCCATTGCGCCACTCATGAGATTGAGGGCAAAAAAGATACCACCGACACCAAAGAGGATGCGTCCGATATTATTGACTGTCCGATTTTTTGTAAAGAAGAGGCAGACAGCACCGATAAAGAGCATAGGCAGGGCATAGTCACCTAGTTTAAACCCAATAAGAAAGGATGTGACTGTTGTCCCAATATTAGCCCCCATGACAATCCCGATAGCCTGACGTAAGGTTAGGAGACCGGCACTGACCAGACCGACTGTGATAACTGTTACACCAGAACTAGACTGAATTAGAGCAGTCATCCCAATACCAACCAGAACTCCAAAGAAAGGATTACTAGTATACTTGTCAATGTAAAAACGAAGGCGATCTCCAGCAGCTTGCTGCAAACCGTCTCCCATGGTCTTGATACTATATAAGAATAGTCCCAGACCACCTAAAAAGTGAAATAAAATTTCCTGCCAATTAATGGACATTTCTTTTTCCTCCGAAAAATAATAACGGAATTTCTCCTATTCTATTTTAAAGGATAAAAGTAAATCTAACAAGTGTTAAGCTAAGATTTTAGAAAGAAAATTCGTGAGAAAAGGCCTTAATTATATTAATTTTACCAATTTCTAACCTAGATATAGATATTTCCTTTTATATATTGACATTTAAAAGAAATATTTTAAAATTAGGGAGAAATTATCTTAATCCCTGTGATTGGGATAAAAATTTTACGAAGAAAGTTAAGCGCTTTCTTTAAAATAATAAAATCAATCTTTTAGGAGGAGAAAATGAAGAATTCATTTTTTGAAAGACGTTGTCGGTACAGTATTCGTAAGTTATCAGTAGGAGCCTGCTCGCTGATGATTGGGGCTGTTTTATTTGCTGGTCCAGCCTTGGCAGAAGAAACTGCAGTTCCTGAAAATAGCGGAGTCAATACAGAGCTTGTTTCAGGGGAGAGTGAGCATTCGGCCAATGAAGTTGATCAGCAGAATGAAGGAGAACATGCTAGAGAAAATAAGCCAGAAAAGGCAGAAGGAGTAGCGACAGCATCTGACACTGCTTCGCCAGCAAGCAATGAAGCTGCAACTACTGAAACTGCAGAGGCAGTAAGCGTAGCTAAATCAGAGGAAAAACCAAGTGAGGTGGCTGCAGAAACACCATCTGCAGAAGCAAAACCAAAGTCTGACAAGGAAACGGAAGCAAAGCCTGAAGCAACTAGCCAAGGAGATGAGTCTAAGCCAGCAGCAGAAGCTAATAAGACTGAAAAAGAAGTCCAGCCAGATGTCCCTAAAAATACGGACAAAACATTAAAACCAAAGGAAATCAAATTTAATTCTTGGGAAGAATTGTTAAAATGGGAACCAGGTGCTCGTGAAGATGATGCTATTAACCGCGGGTCTGTCGCCCTCGCTTCACGTCGGACAGGTCATTTGGTTAATGAAAAAGCTAGCAAGGAAGCAAAAGTTCAAGCCCTATCAAACACCAATTCTAAAGCAAAAGACCATGCTTCTGTTGGTGGAGAAGAGTTCAAGGCCTATGCTTTTGACTATTGGCAATATCTAGATTCAATGGTCTTCTGGGAAGGTCTCGTACCAACGCCTGACGTTATTGATGCAGGTCACCGTAACGGGGTTCCTGTATATGGTACACTCTTCTTCAACTGGTCTAATAGTATTGCAGATCAAGAAAAATTCGCTGAAGCTTTGAAGCAAGACTCAGATGGTAGCTTCCCAATTGCCCGTAAATTGGTGGATATGGCCAAGTATTATGGCTATGATGGCTATTTCATCAACCAAGAAACAACTGGGGATTTGGTTGAACCTCTTGGAGAAAAGATGCGCCAGTTTATGCTCTATACCAAGGAGTATGCTGCTAAGGTAAACCATCCAATCAAGTATTCTTGGTACGATGCTATGACCTATAACTATGGACGTTACCACCAAGATGGTTTGGGAGAATACAACTACCAATTCATGCAACCTGAGGGAGATAAGGTTCCAGCAGATAACTTCTTTGCTAACTTTAACTGGGATAAGGCTAAAAATGATTACACTATTGCAACTGCCAACTGGATTGGTCGTAATCCTTATGATGTATTTGCAGGTTTGGAATTGCAACAGGGTGGTTCCTACAAGACCAAGGTTAAGTGGAATGACATTTTAGATGAAAATGGGAAATTACGCCTTTCTCTTGGTTTGTTCGCCCCAGATACCATTACAAGTTTAGGAAAAACTGGTGAAGATTATCATAAGAATGAAGATATCTTCTTTACAGGTTACCAAGGTGATCCTACTGGCCAAAAACCAGGTGATAAAGATTGGTATGGGATTGCTAACCTAGTTGCGGACCGTACGCCAGCAGTAGGTAATACTTTTACTACTTCTTTTAATACAGGTCATGGTAGAAAATGGTTCGTAGATGGTAAGGTTTCTAAGGATTCTGAGTGGAATTACCGTTCAGTTTCAGGTGTTCTTCCAACATGGCGCTGGTGGCAAAAATCAACTGGCGATAAGTTGAAAGCAAGCTATGATTTTGAAGATGCTTATAATGGTGGAACTTCTCTCAAATTTGCAGGGGATCTTTCAGGTGCGACCAAGCAAGATGTGAATTTGTACTCTACTCGCTTGAAGGTGACAGATACCACCAAATTGCATGTTGCCCACAAAGGAGGCAAAGGGACCAAGGTTTATGTAGAATTTGCAACCAAGAAAGATTATACCTACGGTGATGAAGCTGCCCGTAAAGAATTGACAGTTTCAGATAACTGGACTACCGATGATTTTGATTTGAGTGCCTTGGCAGGTAAAACAATTTACGGTATTAAACTCTATTTTGAAAATGATAAAGACTTAAAAGGTTATCAATTTAACTTGGGGCAATTGACCATCAGCAATAATCAAGATGCTCCTCAGGCACCAACCACAGTAGCTGTAGCCAAACAAGTCCTAAAAAATGCCCAAGAAGCAGAAGCAGTCGTGCAATTTAAAGGCAACAAGGATGCAGATTTCTATGAAGTTTACGAAAAAGATGGAGACAGCTGGAAATTACTAACTGGCTCATCTTCTACAACTATTTATCTACCAAAAGTTAGCCGTTCAGCAAGTGCTCAAGGTACAACTCAAGAACTGAAAGTTGTAGCAGTCGGTAAAAATGGAGTTCGTTCAGAAGCTGCAACCACAACCTTTGATTGAGGCATGACTGTAAAAGATACCAGCCTACCAAAACCATTAGCTGAAAATATCGTACCAGGTGCAACAGTTATTGATAGTACCTTCCCTAAAACAGAAGGTGGGGAAGGCATAGAAGGCATGTTGAATGGTACCATTACCAGTCTGTCAGACAAGTGGTCTTCTGGACAATTAAGTGGTAGTGTGGATATTCGTTTGACCCAGCCACGTACAGTTGTTAGATGGGTGATGGACCATGCTGGAGCTGGTGGAGAATCTGTAAACGACGGTTTGATGAACACCAAAGATTTTGACCTCTATTATAAAGATGCGGATGGTCAATGGAAGTTGGCTAAGGAAGTCCGTGGCAATAAAGCCCATGTTACAGATATTACCCTTGATAAACCAATCACAGCTCAAGATTGGCGCTTGAATGTTGTCACTTCTGACAATGGAACTCCATGGAAGGCTATTCGTATCTATAACTGGAAAATGTATGAAAAGCTTGATACAGAAAGTGTCAATATTCCGATGGCCAAGACTGCAGCTCGTACTTTAGGCAATAACAAGGTACAAGTTGGCTTTGCAGATGTACCAGCTGGAGCTACCATTACCGTTTATGATAATCCAAATTCTCAAACTCCGCTTGCAACCTTGAAGAGCGAAGTTGGAGGAGACCTAGCAAGTGCACCATTGGATTTGACAAATCAATCTGGTCTTCTTTACTATCGTACCCAGTTGCCAGGCAAGGAAATTAGTAATGTCCTAGCAGTTTCTGTTCCAAAAGATGACAGAAGAATCAAGTCAGTCAGCCTAGAAACAGAACCTAAGAAAACAAGCTACGCCGAAGGGGAGGATTTGGACCTTAGAGGTGGTGTTCTTCGAGTTCAGTATGAAGGAGGAGCTGAGGACGAGCTCATTCGCCTAACTCACGCAGGTGTATCAGTATCAGGCTTTGATACGCATCATAAGGGAGAACAAAATCTTACTTTACAATATTTGGGACAACCAGTAAATGCGAAGTTGTCAGTGACTGTCACTAGCCAAGATGAAGCAAGTCCGAAAACTATTTTGGGAATTGAAGTGAGTCAGGAACCGAAAAAAGATTACCTAGTTGGTGATAGCTTAGACTTGTCTGAAGGACGCTTTGCAGTGGCTTATAGCAATGACACCATGGAAGAACATTCCTTTACTGATGAGGGAGTTGAAATTACTGGTTACCATGCTCAAAAGACTGGTCGTCAAACCTTGACTCTTCGTTACCAAGGTCATAAAGTCAACTTTGATGTTTTGGTATCTCCAAAAGCAGCATTGAACGATGAGTACCTTAAACAAAAATTAGCAGAAGTTGAAGCGGCTAAGAACAAGGTGGTCTATAACTTTGCTTTACCAGAAGTAAAAGAAGCCTTCTTGAAAGCAATTGAAGCGGCTGAACAAGTGTTGAAAGACCATGAAACTAGCACCCAAGATCAGGTTAATGACCGACTTAATAAATTGACAGAAGCTCATAAAGCTCTGAATGGTCAAGAGAAATTTACGGAAGAAAAGACAGAACTCGATCGCTTAACAGGTGAGGCTCAAGAACTCTTAACTTCAAAACCAAACCATCCTTCAGGTTCCGCCCTAGCTCCTCTTCTTGAGAAAAACAAGGCCTTGGTTGAAAAAGTAGATTTGAGTCCAGAAGAGCTTGCAACAGCGAAACAGAGTTTGAAAGATCTGGTTGCCTTATTGAAAGAAGACAAACCAGCAGTCTTTTCTGATAGTAAAACAGATGTTGAAGTACACTTCTCAAATAAAGAAAAGACTGTCATCAAGGGCTTGAAAGTAGAGCGTGTTCAAGCAAGTGATGAAGAGAAGAAATACTTTGCTGGAGAAGATGCTCATGTCTTTGAAATAGAAGGTCTAGATGAAAAAGGTCAAGACGTTGATCTCTCTTACGCTTCTATTGTGAAAATTCCAATTGAAAAAGATAAGAAAGTGAAGAAAGTCTTCTTCTTACCTGAAGGCAAAGAAGCAGTAGAATTGGCTTTTGAACAAACGGATAGTCATGTCATCTTTACAGCACCACACTTTACTCATTATGCCTTTGTTTATGAATCTGCTGAAAAACCACGAGTAGAATCTAATGGTGCAAATGACCTTGTTACTATCTCAACTAAACCAGAACAACAAAACACAGTCCTTTCAAAACCTACTAATCAACCTCCTTCTGATAAACAAAAGGCTCCTAAATTGGAAGTTCAAGAGGAAAAGGTTGCTTTTGACCGTCAAGAGCATGAAAATGCTGATATGCTAGTTGGGGAACAACGAGTCATCATACAGGGACGAGATGGTCTGTTGAGACATGTCTTTGAAGTTGATGGGAACGGTCAGCGTCGCCTTCGTTCAACAGAAGTCATCCAAGAAGCGATTCCAGAAATTGTTGAAATTGGAACAAAAGTAAAAATAGAACCAGCAGTAGTAGCTACACAGGAAAAATCAGCTCAAAATACAGCAGTTAAATCAGAAGAAGCAAGCAAACAATTGCCAAATACAGGGACAGTTGCTACAAATGAAGTCTTAATAGCAGGATTGGCCAGCCTTGGCTTTGCTAGTTTAGCCTTGACATTGAAACAGAAAAAAAGAAGATGAAGATTAAATAAAAGATTTTTTTTTTTTTTTGGTATAATAACTTTAAAATTATTTTTTTGAAAGGTTTTGTATTTATGAAAAATAAGATGTTTAGTGGGTATACTTTGCGCAAAAAATATGCTTTAAGAAAATTGACAGTTGGACTTTTTAGTGTAGCTGTTGGTTTGTTGAGTATTGGTCTTGTCGATGGTGTCAATTTTATTATGAATGACGATTATGGGACTGTTTATGCGGCTGAAAATTTTCATAGTATTGAAGTTGTCAATTATTATGATTATGATACTATTTATGAAGGTGATTCAAATTTGACAAAAGGTGACCATGAAGATGGTAGACAAGGTGAGAGTGGTAAACAAATCTTTGATATCGAACATGGTCTTAGTTCATCACCAATCTATAGTTTAGGTGATAATCTTAACGAAATCGTCTATCGACCTTATGAAGTGATCAAAGATAATAGGTCTAAACTTAAAGAACATTATGGTGATGGGAGTACGGGAGGGTGGGACTCTAATTATCCAGCCACTTATGATGAAATCCTAGCTGAGACTCGCACCCATAAGAAAATCTTGATTGACGATAATATTGAAGAGCCTATTTATAAGGATGACGGGACTGTTATTTTACCTCGAACTATCATTTCCAAAGTTGGTGTTAATTATCGAGGTTCTTCGTCTGAATATCTTTTTACTGAATCTGTCGAAAAAGAAGCTATTTCAAAAATCATTAAAGTTGGTAATGTGGAGAGGGTTCCTATTTCCAAAATAGCTGTAGAGACCGAATATGTTGCTAATAACACTTTGAATTACGGTGTTAGAAATATTAAATCTAATGGTAAAGAAGGTTTGCGTGAAAATGTAACGACTTATGAAGTCAATAAGTTCACTGGTGATTTGAGTAATCCAACTACTGTTGAAAATTATGTTCCGATGGAGAAGAAGGTTGTTGAAGTTGGGACTAAAGGTGATGTGGTTTTTACTAAAGTCGGAAACGATGTTGTGAAACGCACTACATCTTATACGGTAACCCCTGAGAACGGTGATGT
>NZ_VMLY01000005.1:0-20866 GCF_013276905.1 Streptococcus sp. 3109
GGCTTAGGCTCTGGCTTAGGCTCTGGTACGGCGTTTTCCAGAATGTATACATAAGTTACTTCAAGAGTTTGCCCTGCAACAACCTTGCCTGTTTCATTTCCTGTGGTACTTTGAGGAACCAGTTTATAAACTTTACCATCTGCTGTAGTAATGCTTGTTGGTTTATGATCTCTTGTATCGTAGTCTGAACCGGCTTTGGCATTATCAGTATCCGTAACTGTTTGAGTCACTGGTTGTTGATTTTCATTGGTTCCTTGGAGAGGATGTCCTTCTGTATCAACGTAATGAACCAGAACTGAACCAGCTTTTTCATAAACATAAATGACTTCTGTAGTTCCTTCTACAACAGTTCCTTCTTCTGGTTTAGAGCCGTCTTTTAGGACTTTATCAGTTAGATAGTAAGTGACACCATCTTTTACGATAGTCGCTTTCTTATGTTCTGACGTGTTGTAGTTTGTATTAAGAGAAGCGTTTGTTTCATCATTTTCATCATCCGCAATAGGATTGCCTTCTGTATCTTGGAATTTAACGATGACATTTCCTTTAGCTTCTTGATATACATAAGTTACTTCAAGAGTTTGCCCTGCAACAACCTTGCCTGTTTCATTTCCTCTAGTACTTTGAGGAACCAGTTTATAAACTTTACCATCTGCTGTAGTAATGCTTGCTGGTTTATGATCTTGTGTATCATAGTCTGAACCGGCTTTGGCATTATCAGTATCCGTAACCGTTTGAGTCACTGGTTGTTGATTTTCGTTAGTTCCTTGGAGTGGATTGCCTTCTGTATCAACGTAATGAACAAGAACTGATCCTGCTTTTTCGTAAACGTAAGTTACTTCTGTTGTACCTTCAACAACATCTCCAGTTTCTTTAGAACCGTCTTTAAGTGCTTTAGCTGTTAGGTAGTATTTAACACCATCTTTAGTGATTTCATCTTTTTTGTGGTCAGCTGTATCGTATTTAACGTTTAGAGAAGCATCTGTTTCATCTTGTTCGTCAGCAGCAAGTGGGTTACCTTCTGTGTCTTCATACTTAACAACTACATTCCCTTTAACTTCTTTATAAACGTATGTTACTTCTTTCGTTTCTCCAGCTACTACTGTACCTGTTTCTTCACCTTCAGTTGATTCTGGAACTAATTCGTATACTTTTCCTTCTGCAGTTTTAACACGAGTTGGTTTCATTCCGCTATCTGCAGTGTTGTATGGTTCTCCTGGTTTACCATTATCAGTGTCTTTAGCACCTGATTCTACAGTTTTACCAGCTCCATCTTCGTCTACTACTGTACCTGTAAGAGCTGTTCCATCTTCAGTTTTGTAGTTAACGATTACTGATCCAGCTTTTTCATAAACGTAAGTTACTTCTGTTGTACCTTCAACAACATCTCCAGTTTCTTTAGAACCGTCTTTAAGTGCTTTAGCTGTTAGGTAGTATTTAACACCATCTTTAGTGATTTCGGCTTTTTTGTGGTCAGTTGTATCGTATTTAACGTTTAGAGAAGCATCTGTTTCGTCTTTTTCGTTTTCAGCGATTACGTTACCTTCAGTATCTTCATACTTAACAACAACATTGCCTTTAACTTCTTTATAAACGTATGTTACTTCTACAGTATCTCCGGCTACTACTTTACCAGTTTCATTTCCGATTGTAGAATCAGGCACTAGTTCGTATACTTTTCCTTCTGCAGTTTTAATACGGTTTGGTTTCATTCCGTTATCTGCAGTGTTGTAGTCAGTTCCCGGTCTGCCATCTGTTGTATCATTATTAGTTTCAGGGACATTATTTCCTTCTGGATCTGTTCCAGATATTGGGTTCCCTTCTTGATCTGTATAATGAACTATTACTGATCCAGCTTTTTCATAAACATAAGTGACTTCTGTAGTTCCTTCTACAACAGGTCCTTCTTCTGGTTTAGAGCCGTCTTTTAGGACTTTATCAGTTAGATAGTAAGTGATACCATCTTTTACGATAGTCGCTTTCTTATGTTCTGACGTGTTGTAGTTTGTATTAAGAGAAGCGTTTGTTTCATCATTTTCATCATCCGCAATAGGATTGCCTTCTGTATCTTGGAATTTAACGATGACATTTCCTTTAGCTTCTTGATATACATAAGTTACTTCAAGAGTTTGCCCTGCGACAACCTTGCCTGTTTCATTTCCTCTAGTACTTTGAGGAACCAGTTTATATACTTTACCATCTGCTGTAGTAATGCTTGTTGGTTTATGATCTTGTGTATCGTAGTCTGAACCTGCTTTGGCATTATCAGTATCCGTAACCGTTTGAGTCACTGGTTGTTGATTTTCATTGGTTCCTTGAAGAGGATGTCCTTCTGTATCAACGTAATGAACTACTACTGATCCAGCTTTTTCATAAACGTAAGTTACTTCTGTTGTACCTTCAACAACATCTCCAGTTTCTGGTTTAGAACCGTCTTTAAGACCAGCTTTTGTAATGTAGTAAACAGTTCCGTCTTCTGCAGTGATTTTTTCTGGTTTGTTATCAACAGCAGTATCATATTTTTCGCTTAGAGATGCACCTTTAAGGTCATCTTTATCAGCTGCGATTGTGTGACCTTCTGTGTCAACATAGTGAACGACTACGTCGCCAGTAACTTCTTTATAAACGTATGTTACTTGTTTCGTTTCTCCAGCTACTACTGTACCTGTTTCTTCACCTTCAGTTGAACCTTCAACCAATTTGTATACTTTCCCTTCTGCAGTTTTAACACGAGTTGGTTTCATTCCGTTATCTGCAGTGTTGTATGGTTCTCCTGGTTTACCATTATCAACATCTTTCGTACCTGAAGCTACAGTTTTGCTTTCGTCTCCAACTACTGTACCTGTAAGAGCTGTTCCATCTTCTGTTTTGTAGTTAACGATGACTGATCCAGCTTTTTCATAAACATAGGTTACTTCTGTAGTTCCTTCTACAACGGGACCTTCTTCTGCTGGTGACGTTTGGGGAACACCATTTACCGTAGTTTTTGTTCCATTCTCTTTTATATAGTAAACAGAACCATTTGCTTCTAATCTTTGAGGTTTTTCTGCATCGCTTTCTTTTGTATTGTATTGAACGTTCTCTGCAGTTTTGTTTGTGCTGACAACTACTTCTTGATTATTGGCATCAAGATAGTAAGTTTTTGTTTCAACTTCTACTACAGCATCAACAGTATCATTATATGAAGATTTAAGAGTTGTTCCATCTTCTGTTTGATAATGTACGGTAACCGAGCCTTTCTTTTCAGATCTACTCGTTACTTCAGGACTATAGGTGTAGGTGATAGTAGTATGACCACTACCTAAACGATAAGCACGAAGGGGTGTATAGGCTGTACGATAGTTATACTTCTCAGTAGCAGGGCCATTAACGGTTAGATTGAAGTAGAGTCCATACCCATCTTCTTCGTCACCTCCAGATTCATTACCAACTATGATGTCTTTATCGGGATCAAATATTGTAGCAGTAGCTGGTCTCTTTTCGGAATCCAGGATATCTTCCTTGTCTGAGTCTTCGACTCCAGGTTGACCGAGATATGAAAACGCAAGGTATCTTTTCATATTCCCTTCTGTATTTTGCAAACCTTTTTCTTTGATGTAAGCTAAATACCCTTTTAAAAAAGTTCTAGTTCCTTCATGACTAAGGTCATCGGGATTGTCTTTGTGAGCATTGATTGCCTCATAAAATTCATGAAGAGTAGATATATTATTTGCTGTAGGAAAATTCACGACATAGGTAAAACCCAGTTTGTTACGTTCACCTGTTACAAAGGTATTTTTTTCTAATACGAAAACATAATCACCTTCCTTGACACCACCATCTGTAGCGATATTCGTAGAAGTATAATCTTTTGCTGTGGCTTCTCCCGCCTTGAATGTATCTTCTAGCCATTTATCAGATGTAGTGGCTGGTGTATCGGCTAATACATATTTACCGTAAGTCCCCTTGCCAGTTTCTTCGACAATCCAGCTACGACCTCCTGGTTTAACTCCACTGTGGTTAATTTTCCCATCATTTTGAACAAGACCTTCAGAAGTTAGTTTTGCAGTCACATTTCCAAGAGTAGAGTCAGAGTATACCCCTCCTCCATCACCTGTAATTTCTACAGCTGGATCCCCGATCTTATGATAGGTAGTATTATTTTTTTCAATAGTATCTTTTCCTGCGGCACCGTGCTCTTTTGCCTTGGTTAAATCAG
The DNA here is from genome assembly GCF_013276905.1 of Streptococcus sp. 3109. Lineage (NCBI taxonomy): Bacteria > Bacillati > Bacillota > Bacilli > Lactobacillales > Streptococcaceae > Streptococcus > Streptococcus sp. 3109. The sequence continues at coordinate 4,196 of NZ_VMLY01000005.1, forward strand.
TATCGGTAATTTCGTTACCTGTTAATGATTTGAAGACTTTTCCATATGGTCCGTATACTTCATAATCTACCGAAATTTGTTTTTCAAAGCCTGCATCTTGATTTTTATCTTCTTCTAAAACAGTCCCATCAGTTGATACATATTTGTAGTCTACCTTACCTATTTTAGTAATGTTATCTATACCTGTTTCATTCGGTTTTGGATTAGGATCAAAATCTTTTGAAGGATAATCATACTCATAATCAGTATTCTCAAATTTCACATGTGCTGTATCTACTGTGATAGAACCCTTACTATTTGATATAGTAGTAGTTCCATCTCCGTTATCTATAATAGCAGCTTCTACAGACTGAGTGTTGACAGACAAAGCGATAGCAGCACCCATAATGAGTCCGAGAGTACCTATTTTTACTGAGTCTGAACGACCATTTTTTAATTTACGAATGGAAAAAATTTCCTTTTTATTTGACAAAATATCAAGCCTTCATATATATATATCAACCTAGTAACTTATTGAGAAAGAAATCTAAATTGTTGATTTTAGTATATCATTTTGTTCATAATTAGACAACTTTGACGTACAAAATATTTTATCTCTTCTGTATATTACTTCCACTAACTTCTAATATCAGAAAGAGGATTGTTAAATCATTTATCGCATTGTTAAGAATTTAGAAAATCTGTGCATTATAAAAAAATAAAACACATCATATCAAGGTTTTTACTAGACATGATATGATGTGTTTTATGATTTGTTCTATTTGTACTCAGACTCCTGAGCTATTTACATCCACCCTGAGGGAATCGAACCCCCATCTCAAGAACCGGAATCTTACGTGATATCCATTACACTAAGGGTGGAAACTTGTTTTATTATAACAGAAATTTGCTCTAATAACAAGTTTTTTTCTAGTGAGATAGGCCGTTTTAGTGGGAAGCATCCCCATTCCAGATGGAGTTTTTCACGATAACATAATCAACGTGTTTAAGGTCAGCAACCTGACGTCCACCTGCATATGAAATAGCACTTTGAAGGTCTTGTTCCATCTCAGTTAAAGTGTCTTGCAGATGACCTTTGGCAGGAAGCAAGATGCGTTTGCCTTCCACATTTTTGTAAGCACCTTTTTGATATTGTGAGGCTGAACCATAATATTCTTTGAACTGTTCACCATCGACTTCAATCGTTTTCCCTGGACTTTCAATATGTCCTGCAAAGAGGGAACCAATCATAACCATGCTGGCACCGAATCGGATAGACTTGGCAATATCGCCGTGAGTACGAATTCCGCCATCAGCAATAATCGGTTTACGTGCAGCCTTAGCACACCAGCGTAGAGCAGCCAACTGCCAACCACCTGTACCAAAACCAGTCTTAACCTTGGTGATACAAACCTTACCAGGACCAATTCCGACCTTAGTAGCATCCGCACCAGCATTTTCCAATTCACGCACAGCTTCTGGTGTTCCCACATTCCCAGCAATAACAAAAGTATCTGGCAATTCTTTCTTGATGTGTTGAATCATAGAAATCACGCTATCCGCATGACCATGGGCAATATCAATCGTGATGTACTCAGGAGCATCAGCCTTGAGCTGTCTGACAAAATCATACTCATAATCCTTAACACCGACAGAGATAGAAGCAATGAGCCCTTGCTCATGCATGCGCTTAATAAAAGGAATACGTCCTGCCTCATCAAAACGGTGCATAATGTAGAAGTACCCACCTTTAGCCAATTGCTCTGCTACACTTTCATCCAAAATCGTCTGCATATTAGCTGGCACAACAGGTAGTTTAAAGGTGTGATTTCCTAAAGTGACACTTGTATCCGCTTCTGCTCGGCTTTTAATCACACATTTATTTGGAATCAATTGAATATCTTCGTAATCAAAAATTGGAAATTCATTTAACATATCGATGTCTCGTTTCTTTTGTAATGACCTACCTATGCTCTCGCATCACTACGCCTTTTCCGACGTTTCCTTAATTAATTATAAACCAAAGTACAGTTTTTGTCAAATATTTTTATAAATAAAAACATATCGTTCGGGTTTTAGTTATGTTAAAAATAAAAGAAAGAGGGGAAATTATTTTCTCCCCACTTTTTTAGTAATATTACTTTTAAAAGTTTCTTCGGAGTTTTCCATCATTTCACAAAATTCACTATAGGATGAAGACTTCTGAGGAATTTGGATAGACCATTTCTTCAACAAAGCTCCATAACCTGCTAGCTTTCCTATCTCATTATCAACAACCTTGTCCTCGCTCGGAAAAACAAGACCAGCCTTCTCAGCTTTTAAAATATAAGAATAGGAAATCAGTTGGAACAAGTCCTCACGGTTTATTCCTTTTTCAGTCAATTCCAGTTTTTTATACTTAGCATCTAAAACGATTTTTAACTCTTGATGATAAAAATCTGGATAAACTTTTCGTTCTCGACTAGAAAATACTGAAATTCCGTCCGTCTTATCTTTATTTCGTGGATGGATGAAATCTTTTGGCAACAAAGTATGAACATACTCTTCCCAAAGCCAGGCAACATCAAAAAGAATACCATGAATTTTTTGATCTTGATACCCCAAACCGTGCTTTTCTTGGTTTAGGATCATCAGACAAAGTTCTTGTAACTTTCTGTACTCGTGAAAGTATGCATGACGTATAGGTTTAGATTGATTTACCCGAATAATCTTAGCACGATCAGCTAGTTTATAAGAAGGCGTTACACGCACGATTTCAGCTACGTTTTCACGACTAGTTGAGAGATTATCTAGTACCCCTTGACCAATGCTTTTCTGGTTCTTAATGTATTCAATAGTGTGACGGACCAACTGCATGAGGGGATTATCATAGGTGAACTCTCTCGTTGTGTAGGCAATATTTCCCGTGAAAGGAAGGTTTTTCTTGAGATGCTTTCTTACATCAATCACTCCCTTAACATTACTGTCGTTATGAGAAAATCGATGGTATTCCTTATAAAGACCTTTTCGAATAGCAGCTTGTAGATACTTGGGGAAGAGATACATCAAAAGTTGATAGAGCTTATCTTCACGTGACAAAGCTACATCTAAACTAGTGAGATTGATATGAAGAACCTTTTGTAAAAGATAATGCAAAAAATGGTCATTACCTTTAATCGAAAAACGAGAGGAGATTGTTAATCTCTCCTGACCATAGCCCAGAAAACCAATCACATTTCCTGTCTTGATTTCCTGATTGACCGTTTCCAAAATCTTTTGTTTCTTATCCAAATCTGGAGAATATTGTAGGTCATTTGGAAAAATAAAGATATTGTCCTCTTTAGAAAGGTTATCCAGTGTTCTATCAAGAAGTGCTTGACTTAGTTTGGGATATTCTGCGACAAAGTCTTCTTTAGCAATTTCATGATGATTATCAGTTATCCTCATCTTTATTTTCATCGCTTTCTTCGTCACCTGTATGTTTCTGAATAGTTTGCTCATTTTCTTTTAAATCAAACGCTTTTTTCAATATTTTTAGTTTTTCAACTTCCTCATAGGAACCACGTAGATAATCTTCCAAAAGTGGTTTGAGATAATCAGACCAGAGTAATTCATAGTCAAAGTCTACATCCTGCAACTTAAGGAAATAACTTGGTCCGATATGATAATGACTATTTAATTCCTGAACGTTTTCGATAGCAACATTCAAGTTTCTTAAACGTTTTTTCGCTTCTTCAGCTTTATCACCAAGAGCAGTATCGAGCATACCTAATTGGCTTTCAGCAGTAACTTCAATAAAACGGAAACGACGACGCATAGCAAAATCAAAGGTGTCCACTGAACGGTCAATATCATTCATGGTTCCGATGATGTAGACATTCTCAGGGATATAAAATTTCTCATCAGTCTCATGTAAATTAGCATACTGAGTAGAAACACTCCCCTTTTCACCACGATAACCAGGGTCGATAGAGAAAAAGAGTTCCCCAAAAATCTTAGAAATCTCCCCACGGTTAATTTCATCGATGATGAAGACGAATTTTTTGTCAGTGTCAACCTCTGTTGGAGAAACATAATCACATAAGCCATAACTTTCTTTCATGTGATCTAAAACGATTTTTTGATAAGTTTCGTACTTTAACTTAGTCTCCTCACCCTTGTACAAAAGATACACTTTTTCTTTGGTAGCAACAGGAGAATCAAACTTCACATTCCCTTGACTATTTAAACTGGCTGGAACCGAACTACGAGGGAAGAAGTATTGTCCTTGCTTTTCATTGATAGCATCCGTTAGCTTAGCCCACGTTTCTTCAAAATTATCTTGACCTCCAATCTTCTTAGAATCTATAGCATTCTGACAAAACTTCTTAAAAATACCTTCTTTTAATTTAAAAAATATACTGCCATCCTCATTTGAATCCGGTCTTAAACCCTCAACAAAATCCGTATAATCATAAGATGGATGAAACTGTACAAAGCCGATTTGATCTTCGTTGCCTTCCGTTAACTCTTTAGCAATTTCTTTAGCAAGATAAGTTTTTCCCGTCCCCGGTGCACCACGGAGGATGAGGTTTTTGGATTTTCTTAATATACCACTATAATTAAATAAAAAATCATTCCTTAACATAGTTTCACTTTCTAATTTTTTATACTTTTTCCAATTAGGATGATTCAAAAAATAGTCATAGTCTTGAATTATGATTTCATCACTTGCAGCAAATTTTATTAACTGGTTAGTCTCTTTAGTTCGATACTTAATATCTGATGGAAACCATATTGTTTCTTGCCCCGTAAAGAAAAACCACTCCCTCTCTATATACTCTTTTTTCCAATCAACAATAATCGTATGCCCATCATCTAAAACCTCTTTAGCAGTCGCCATTCCACGAATTTTCATCACAGAAACCTTTGAATCATCTTTCTTTACAAAAGGTAAATTCTTCTTTTTGACATATGTGGATTTAGCAAATAAAACGTCACCTGGTTTAATTTTATTAAACAACTTTAACATTTTTTGATACTGTTTATTTTCCTCGTTGTTATGCCATCCTAATTCCCACTTTCCTTCTTCCCTAAAATATTCAAGATAATCATCATCACCAAATTTTGTACCAACAAAAAAATAGTTATTTTGTTCACTGTTCATTTGAATACTCCTTTAATTTACTTTCACAAGTAAATTCTATTAATATATAGTTCATCTCTAGCATATCATATCCTATAGAAAAAGAAAAGAATTTCTAAAGAAAAAGCCTAATGTAGAGAGCTTTATTACCTCATAACACTAGACTTCTTTTAAATATTAATAATACTCTCCCTGGCGGTAGTCCCATGAGTTAAAGGTGTCTGACAGGTGCATCATGATTTTATCAATGTCAAGCCCTTTGCGAATCACAACTGGAGCTGGTGAAGTTGAACGTGCTCCTCCTTGTTCTGGGATGAGTTTGCCGTCCTTATCGACCATAGACACCATCACGCCTTGCTCGTAGCGAGTTTCAATCGTTTTGTCAGGCTGGATAGATGCCACATAGTCGTCTGCTTCAATGACAAGATCCACTGCTCCTTCGATACGTTCTCCGATGCCTTCTACCTTACCACGGTTTCCTTTTCCAGATGGGTTAGCTGATGAGGCATAAACCATCTTGCCTTCTTCCCAAAGTTTGGCAGCCAATTGTTCACCAGCTTTCCCAAATTTGATAACGAAACAGCTAGTACCACGAACGTCAGTCATCAGTTCTTCACGGCCATCACCGTATGCTTTGAGTTTTTCAAAGGCTTCTGGTTTCCAAGGAAGGATACAACCAAGAAGAATATCTTCATCCCAATGTTTTTGGTAGAAGGCTTCAATTTCTGGATTGAGTTGTGCTAAAGCACGAAGCTCATCCATGCTACCGCAGAGAACAACACCTGGTTTGTTACGGTTACGCTCTTTGGCTGCGAACTTGCGTTCAAGACCTGCCTTGTCACTAGTCATGATGATGTAACCAACTTTTGTAGGGCAAACGATACATCCGCCCTCATCTTTTAAAATGTCATAGCCTTCTTGTGAAAGTGTTCCGTTCCATTGAATGTGTTTTGTCATAGTTCTATATTTCCTTTTCTATTTTTCTTCTAATCCTGCCAGTAGGCTGGTCGTTGTTTTTCATAAGCAGCAATCAAATCTTCATACTGCAAAGTGATACCGATATCATCCAAACCATTTAAGAGCTTGTGTTTCCATTCACTATCGATTTCAAAAATGAATTCTCCAACTGGTGAGATGATTTTTTGTTGTTCCAAGTCCACAGTTACCAGATCGCTTGGTTGTAAATGGGCTAGTTTCTCTCGAACCTCTCTGGGCTGAACAATAGGCAACATGCCATTATTGAGTTCATTATTGTAATGAATATCCCCAAAAGACCCTGCAATCACGACCTTAAAACCATAGTCCGCTAAAGCCCAAGCTGCGTGTTCCCTCGAAGAACCTGCCCCAAAGTTATCACCTGAGATGAGGATACTGGCTTTCCGATATTCAGGTCGGTTAAAGACAAAGTCTGGGTCCTCAGTGTACTTGTCATCCAGATAACGCCAAGCGTACATGAGGTACTTACCAAAGCCTTTCTTATCTATTAACTTGAGAAACTGCTTAGGTAGGATTTGATCGGTATCGATATTATCATTCATGAGAGGAACGGTCGTTCCCGTATAAACTGTAAATTTCTCCATATCCTCTCCTTACTGGGCTTCTGGCATTTGCCGAACATCTACGAAACGCCCTGCGATAGCTGCTGCCGCTGCCATGGCTGGACTACAGAGATGAGTCTTAGCACCAAATCCCTGCCTGTCTTCAAAGTTGCGGTTGCTGGTTGAGGCGCAGTGAACGCCATCAGGAACCTTGTCTGGATTCATTCCTAGGCACATAGAGCAACCTGGGTCTCTCCATTCAAAGCCAGCATCTAAGAAAACTTTATCCAAGCCTAATTTCTCCGCAGCTCGTTTGACAGGACGAGAGCCTGGAACCACGATAGCCGTTAAGTTAGGAGCTATTTTCTTCCCTTTAACAAATCGCGCAGCCAGTTGCAAGTCGCTGAGACGAGCATTAGTACAAGAACCGATAAAGATATAACCTAGTTCAATATCTGCTGGCTTTTGACCAGGCTCCAAATCCATATAATTGTAGGCTCGTTCATCATTCATATCTTTGATTTCTGGGAAACTACTGTCAAAGTCAACCCCCATAGCAGGATTTGTTCCCCAAGTTACCATAGGAGCTAAGTCTGAGACATCCATCTGGATAACCTTATCGTATACAGCATCCTCATCGCTGACAATTGTTTTCCAATCAGCCACAGCCTCATCGAAATCTTCTGGAACACATTCTCGTCCCTTGAGATAATCATAGGTGGTTTGATCTGGATTCATGATTCCCATCTTGGATCCAAACTCGATGGACATATTGCAGATAGTCATTCGCTCTTCCATACTCAGTGCATCAATCGCTTGCCCACGATATTCCACCACATAGCCAACTCCACAGGCAACACCGTACTTGGCAATCAAGGCTAAAATGTAATCCTTGGAATAAACTCCTTTTTGAGGGACGCCAGTGAATTCCACCAGCATTTTCTTTGGTTTAACCTGCCAGAGTGTCTGGGTAGCAAAGACATGCTCGACTTCACTGGTCCCAATCCCAAAGGCGATTGCTCCGAAAGCTCCGTGGGTTGCTGTGTGACTGTCTCCACAGACAATGAATTTTCCTGGTTGGGTCCGTCCTGTCTCTGGACCAACCATATGAACGATTCCTTGCTTTTCGGAACCGTGGGCCGCATGTTCAATCCCAAACTCCTCAACATTTTCAGCCAGCTTATCAATTTGAGCCTTGGAAATGACATCTCTAATATCGTAGATATTGACCGTCGGGACGTTGTGGTCAAAGGTTCCAAATGTCAAGTCTGGCCGTCTCAATCTGCGACCTGCATCTCGTAGTCCTTGAAAAGCCTGAGGGCTGGTCACTTCATGAATATAGTGCTGGTCCACATACATGAGTTGGGGTTGCCCCTCTTCTCCTGTGATGACATGACGGTCCCATAATTTATCAAAAATCGATTTTCCTGCCATCCATTACCTCCAAATAAAATATAAGGCTACTAGTGTGGACACCATACCAAGAAACCAAACTGTTTTAAAATACCATTTTCGAGTCTTGTGATGAAAGATGATTCCTGCTAACCAGGCCCCAAAACCACCACAAGTAAAGGCTAAAATGAGTAAGATTTTCTCAGGGATGCGCCACGCTCTTCTTCTTGCCTTAGATTTGTCAATGCCATAAATGATGAAAATCATGACATTCCAAATCAAGAGGGCAAGAGTAATTTTTTCATCTAACTTCATAACCTTTCAATAATAGCTTCCGTCATTTCCTTGGTCGAAGCCTGCCCTCCTATATCTCTCGTTAAAATTCCAGCTGCCAAACTTGCCTCAACAGCACGCTCGATACGCTCTGCATCCTCATAACGTCCAAAGCTGTCTATCAGCATCATGGCCACTGATAAAATCATGGAGATAGGATTGGCAATTCCTTGACCTGCAATATCAGGTGCTGAACCGTGAATAGGTTCATAGAGACTTGGTCCATTTTCAGAATGACTGGCTGATGGCATGACTCCAAGTGTGCCTGTTAGGACGCTTGATTCATCAGAGAGAATATCTCCAAAAAGATTCTCCGTTACAATAACATCAAACTTGACAGGATTAGTAATCATGAGCATGGCAGCTGAGTCCACTAACTGGTGTTCCAAGGTCACATCTGGGAAATCCTGTGAGACCTTCTCAGCTACTTTCCGCCAGAGTTTTGAGGTCGCTAGAACATTTTGCTTATCGATACTAGTAACGATTTTTCTGCGATTTCTTGCAATTTCAAAGGCTTTGCGAATAATCCGCTCCACTTCCTCATAGCTATAGTCGTTGATATCACGCGCTTTTCGCTCTTCAAGGATATGATCTCCAAAGTAAATCCCGCCTGTCAACTCACGCATCACGACAAAGTCCACACCAGCAATTCGTTCTGGTTTGAGAGGTGATAAATGCTTGAGACTCTCAAAGATTTTGACTGGGCGAATATTAGCGTAAAGATTGAGCTCCTTACGGAGAGCCAGCAAGCCTTGTTCAGGCCGAACCGCTGCTCCATCATACTGAGGACTACCGATAGCCGCTAGAAGAATGGCATCTGCTTCACGACATACCTTTAGGGTTTCATCAGGTAAGGGATGCCCTGCAGCGTCAATACCTGCACCTCCAAAAGGTCGTCTATCAATCTCATAGTCAAAACCTGTTTTTTCAGCTAGAGCTTCCAGAACCTCTAAACCAGCCTCCATGATTTCTGGGCCAATTCCGTCCCCTGCTAGAGCTACTATTTTCTTTGTCATAGCATTCTCCTTTACACACTAGGCATATCGCGATAGGAAACGCTACGTCCCATCTCACCAGCATTCTCTTTTTGAACAAAGGTATTAGCATTGATGTAAGCAATAGCCGAAGCCTTCAACACATCGAAATCTAGCCCTGCTGCATTAAAGATGGTTTCTGTATCTCTGTTTTCAACAGTGACCAAGACCCTAGCTTGGGCATCAATTCCATCTGTCACCGCATCAATGGTATAGGATACCAAGCGGACGGATTGGTTAAAGAACTTGTCGATAGCGTTAAAGATTGCTTCAACGGAACCTTGCCCTGTCGCATTAAATTCGACCTTCTCACCATCCATATTAGCCAGGCTAACAAGCGCTTCGATGTCATTATCAGCATGAGTTTGCAATTGTAAATCATCAAAGTGGAAGCCTTCTGGATTTTCAACCATGGTTCCAGCTACCAAAGCACGAATATCTGCATCTGTGATTTCTTGTTTCTTGTCAGCCAGTGCCTTGAACTTAGCAAAGAGTGGTTTGATGTCCTCTTCTGTAAAATCTAGGGCCAATTCTCTTAGTTTCTCGACAAAGGCATGGCGACCTGACAATTTTCCAAGCGGAAGGCTATTACTCTTGACACCGACCAATTCAGGGGTGATAATTTCATAGGTAAGAGGATTTTTAAGGACTCCGTCTTGGTGAATACCAGATTCGTGAGAAAAGGCATTGCCACCAACCACAGCCTTGTTTTTAGGAACTGGAATACCAGAGAAGCGAGAAATCATTTCTGACGTATTGATGGTCTCATTTAGGACAATACTGGTTTCTGCTTGGTAGTAATCTTGGCGAATACTGAGGGCTACTGCAATTTCTTCCAAGGCAGCATTTCCAGCTCGCTCCCCAATACCGTTGATAGTCCCTTCAACACGTCCTGCTCCGTTCTTGACAGCAGCAAGGCTATTAGCCACTGCCATTCCAAGGTCATCATGACAGTGAGGCGAATAGATGATCTGACGATCCGTCTTGACATTCTCAATCAGGTATTTGAAGATAGCGCCGTATTCCTCTGGTGTGGTAAATCCTACCGTGTCAGGGATATTGATATAAGTCGCACCTGCATCGACCGCTGTTTGAACGACTTGTAGGAGAAAGTCCAACTCCGTTCTAGTCGCATCCTCAGGAGAGAATTCGACCACTTCAAACTTAGAACGGGCATAAGAAACATGCTCCTTAATAGCTTCCAAAATCTCTTCCTTGCTCTTATTGAGCTTATACTTGCGGTGAATCGGACTGGTAGCGATAAAGACGTGAACCTGTGGATACTTGGCGTCCTTGAGGGCCTCATAACAAGCATCAATATCAGACTTGACAGACCGTGCCAAACCAGTCACTGCCGTTTTCTTCAAAGCCTTAGCAATCTCCTGTACTGCCGTAAATGAGTCTGGGCTAGCTGCTGGAAAACCAGCTTCTATGGCTGAAATGCCCCATTTCTCCAGCTGCCTTGCTATGGCAATTTTTTCTTTGATTGAAAAGTTAACACCGGGTGTCTGCTCTCCATCCCGAAGGCTGGTATCTAGAAATTCAACTGTTCTCATAAGATTTCCCCTTTTCCAAATGTGATTTTTAAAAAAACATCTCGCTCAGAAACCCAAGCGAGATGTTGATTTACTCCCGCTTGGTAAGCCAAACAGGACTAATGCTTTTTGCACTAGCCCGAGTACCTCAACAACAAAGCAAATTGATTAAACTTAGCTGTTTTCATGTTTGACTTTCTCCTTCGTTTGATATCTTGTTTAGTATTTTAGCATAGGCAAAAGCACTTGTCAAGAAAAAATCAAATATTTTCTGAAAATTTCTTCAGTATAGAATATTTAGCTAATTGAAAGTTCTTGAAATGTTTCATTTTTTAATAGTTAAATTCCAGCTTGTTTCTATCAATTCCAGTACCGTTTCATCTGACAAAGTATCATCAAAAGCCACACTAATCCAGTAGCGTTTGTTCATATGAAAGGCTGGATAAATGCCCTTTTTTGAAAGTAAGTCCGCTACTTGGTCATGCTTGATGTTGACTGCTTCCACCTGTCCTTCTCTGCCCTTTTCCAGCTTATCCCAAGAGATTTTCATCAAGACGGCATACCACTTTTTATTGCCTTCGTGTCTTAACACTGCTGTATCAGGCGATTTCTCCCACAGATATTCCAACTGATTACCATATTTTTCCTGAACTTGAGTCATGATTCGTTTAGTCTGAGGACAGATAAAATCCTGCACATCAAAACAAGCCTTCCGAATCTGGAGAAGAATCTCCAAACAAGCCTCACGGACATTTCCGACAAAACTTCCCCTCATGCTTTCCATATGGACTTGTGGATAGAGATCACCCGTTTCCTGGTCAAAGACTTGAAAACTCACATTATCAGTAGTGATGGAGACTGTCATGATAAAGTTACCCTTCAAAATCTGGCAACTATAAATCCAGACTTCCCCATTTTTTACAAAACCATAGGCACGAGCCTTTTCTTGATTAAACTGATAAGATTTAAAAATTTCAAACATAAGTGAAAACTGCTACCAAAAGCTAGCAGTTCCTTTCTATTTTTTAAAAGACAACCTTTGTACCATGTAGTTGTGTCACTCCCAACTGGTCGATAAAGGTTTGACGGTTGTCCAAGTCAATCCCCCCACCTGGTAGAATTTCAATCTTACCTTTAGCATGTTCCAAAATTCTGTGATAGTGAGCAAAACGTTTCTCTAGTGAATCGCCAGACACACCAGCACGAGTTAGAATACGAGTGACACCTGCTTGGCTGAGCCAGTCAATAGCTTCCAGTTGATCTTCATCACTCAATTCATCAAAGGCCATGTGGAAGACAATTTCCATTCCTTTTGACGCAGCTATCAACTTCTCCAGATTAGGCTTATCCAACTTCTTATCAGCAGTTAAAGTACCAAATACAACTCCTTGACTTCCAGCCTGAGCAGTCAATCGAATGTCTTCTAGCATAATAGCAATTTCCATATCATTATAGACAAAGTCGCCACCACGTGGGCGAATCATGGTCATGATGGTCGTATCATAGTTAGCTGCCAGTTCAACTGCTGCCTTAGTTACTCCATAGCTTGGTGTTGTCCCACCAACTGCTAGATTATCACAGAGTTCGATTCGACGAGCTCCAGCCTCCATAGCTTTTTCAAGCAAGGTCACATTTTCAGCACAAAATTCGTAAACCATTTGATTCTCCTTGAAGATTACTTTAAATTTATTATATCATATTATTGTGAATATGCTTTCAATTTTATCAAGGGAAATAGTTACAAATTTTACTTATTCTTTGTCTGGAATAACCTTAAAGAGATAATAGGTGATAAAGATGGTCAAAGCACCCAGACTGATTTTGACTGGTAAGAGAGGGGCAAAATAAATGGAAATTCCCATCAAGATGTAGATGGATACGATGATTTTTTTCTTACGTTCACGCGCAATTGACTTGGTTTCCCGAAAATCAGCTACATATGTTTGATAGAGCTTGGTATGATAAAGCCAGTCTTCGAAACGTTTGGAACTTCTGGAGAAACAAGCAATAGACAACAAAAGGAAAGGCGTTGTCGGCAACAAGGGCAAGACAACCCCAATAATAGCCAAAGCCAGTGATAAAAAACCAATTATCAGATAGATAAGACGCATAACTACTCCTAATTAATACTCTTCGAAAATCTCTTCAAAAAACGTCAACGTCGCCTTACCGTAGGTATGGTTCCTGACTTCGTCAGTCTTATCTGCAACCTCAAAGCAGTACTTTGAGCAACCTGCGGCTAGTTTCCTAGTTTGCTCTTTGATTTTCATTGAGTATAAAATAATCTTCTTCTAGTTTCGCATACAATGATGAATTTTGTCAAGCACTAATCAAAAAGAGCCTGAAATTCACTTTCAGGACTCTCTTCTTATTTAATCTTTTCTTCTTCGTAGTCACCCTTGCTACAAACAACCTGCTTGCCACCACCACGGACTTTTTTCTCCATGAGGAAGTTGCCACATTTTGGACAGTCACGACCAACAGGCTTGTCCCAAGAGGTAAATTCACATTCTGGATAGCGATTGCAACCATAGAAAAGGCGATTGCGTTTGGTTTTACGTTCAATGATTTGTCCCTGATGACAACTTGGACACTCTACGCCGATTTCTTTCACGATTGCTTGGGTATGACGGCAATCTGGGAAATTACTACAAGCGTAGAACTTACCAAATCGACCAAGTTTAATGACCATTGGACTGCCACACACTTCACAGTCAAATCCAGCTGGTTCATCCTTGATTTGAATTTTTTCCATTTCTTCTTCAGCCTTGGCGACTTCTTTAGAAAATGGTTTGTAAAAGGCATCAATGACACGTTGCCACTGCTCTTTTCCGACTTCGACATCATCCAGCTTGCCTTCCATTTCAGCTGTAAAGGTCACGTTTACGATATCTGGGAAATATTCAACGATGAGCTTGTTGACAATTTCTCCCAACTCTGTCGGTTCAAAACGTTTGGATGCAAGGCGAACATAGTAACGTTTCTGAATAGTTTCAATGGTTGGTGCGTAGGTTGACGGACGGCCAACCCCATTTTCCTCCAAGGTCTTGATCAGTGTCGCTTCAGAATAACGAGCAGGCGGTTGGGTGAAATGTTGCTCTGGCTTGCTATTGACCTGTTTGACTACATCTCCAACAGCCATATCTGGTAACATCTTATTCTTGTCAGAATCATTGTAAATGGCAAGATAACCATCAAACTTAACCTGACTACCATTAGCAGCAAATTGAACTCCATTTTGAGACAATTTAACAGCCATGGTATCAAAGACAGCAGCTGTCATCTGGCTAGCCACAAAACGATTCCAGATAAGAGTATAAAGCTTGAGCTGATCCTTGTCCAGATATTTAGCAATACTTTCCGGTGTATTAAAAACGCTAGACGGACGAATAGCCTCATGGGCATCCTGAGCACCTGATGCATTTTTGACCTTGCTACCATGCTTAGAATACTTGCTACCAAAACGGTCCGTAATGAAACTTGCTGCTTCGTTCTGTGCCACTGGACTGATACGAGTCGAATCGGTACGCATATAGGTAATCAAACCTTGAACACCAGAACCAATATTAATCCCTTCATAGAGCTGTTGGGCAACCATCATGGTTTTTCGAGTACGGAAATTGATTTTATTGGCAGCATCCATCTGCATAGATGAAGTGGTATAAGGTAATGGAGCATTGCGTTTGCGCTCTTTCTTATCCACCTGATCCACTGAAAAGTCTTTACTAGTCAGACGAGACAAGACTTCCTTGACCTCATCATTGCTAGTCAGTTTCAGCTTTTTGCCATCTACTCCATAGAAGGATGCCTGAAATTGCTTGGTTCCCTTTTTAAAGACAGCATCAATTGTCCAGTATTCTTCTGGCTGGAAAGAATTGATTTCATTTTCACGGTCAATGATGAGTTTAAGAGCAATAGACTGAACACGACCTGCTGACAAGCCCTTCTTGACCTTCTTCCACAAAATAGGCGAAATCGAATACCCGACCAAGCGGTCCAGGACACGACGTGCCTGTTGGGCATCAACCAAGTCCATATCGATCTTACGAGGTTCTTTAAAAGCATTTTTGACCGCATCCTTGGTGATTTCATTGAAGACCACACGGTTGGCATCATTTTCATCCAAGTTGAGAATGTGGGCCAAATGCCAAGAAATCGCTTCTCCTTCACGGTCCGGGTCACTCGCGAGAAAAACTTTATTAGCTTTTTTGGCTTCTTTTTTCAAGTCATTGATAAGAGGACCTTTTCCTCGGATATTGATATATTGCGGTTCATAATTATTTTCAATATCGACGGACATACTGGATTTCTTCAAATCACGGATATGCCCGACACTGGCTAAAACCTTGTAGTTTCTGCCGAGATATTTTTCAATCGTCTTGGCCTTAGCAGGCGACTCCACGATGACTAGATTTTTTTTAACTGTTGATTTTTTCTTTTTTGTTGCCGTAGCCACAGTATCACACCTTTTCAAAGTAATAAACTTTATAAAGTGTAAACCATTTTTTAAACCCTGTCAAGACTTAGCTACTATAATAGAAGAAAAGTTTATACTTAAGACCACAATCTTCCTTTGAGATACATAGAAGACTCGCGAGAAAAACCAGCTATTCTCAAGAAATTATTGTTCCTCAGACTCTGTATCAAATTTCTTGGCTTTTTCCTTTTCTTTTGCTTCCTTATCCTTGATATACTGGAAGAAATACTCTACCAGTTCTTCCTTGCTAAGTTGTTCTGAATCAGACAATTGTGAAACTTGAACAGAAACATCACTTAAACCATAGTCCCCCCTCTTACTGGAAATCATATCAAGTTCTTCTTCTGTCAAATAATTTCCTGAGATGGTTAGCTTTAGGGTATGAGTCTTTTTAGAATAGGTTTTTTTCAAAATATTATGCCCCTGAAACTGCTCTGATATAAATTTATTAAGGGACTCTTTTTTCAATGTTTCTCTGACTAAAGTCGTTGCAGAGATGAAACTCGGAATCATCAGCAAAACAGCAACTAGAAGCAAAATCCTGCGCATTTTAGAGTCTTCTTCATTATCTCTAAAATAGTGCTTCTTAACCATCATCAACCTGACACCTATATAAGTCGCAATGACAATAAAGCTACAATTGATGAGGAATAGGTAAGAGGAGCCTATGATAAATTTTAGATTAGCAGAAGCAATAGCATAACCTACTGTACAAAGAGGAGGCATCAAGGCGGTTGCAATAGCAACACCAGGAACAATGTTATTGGTCTCTTTTTTCCTAGCACCAATAATACCTGCTATCCCTCCTACAAAAGCAATGAGAACATCCCAAATGGTCGGAGAGGTTCTAGCAACAATCTCCGAACTAGCATACGAAATGGGAGAAAGATAAAAATAAAGTGTTGAAGCTATTAGACTGGCAAGAATTTGAATAGCTAATATTTTAAAAGATTTTCTTAACAATTTAAAATCAAATATAGCTAGAGAGAGCCCCACTCCCAGAATAGGTGTCATCAAAGGAGAGATTAACATAGCTCCAATAATCACGGGAGTCGAATCCATATTTAATCCAATAGAGGCGATAAGCATGGCACATAGTAAAATCGCTAAATCACTTCTGGAGAGTTCTAATTCTTCGTATATTTTATTTCTAAATTCTACCAACGAATACAGTTTATTATTTGTCACAAATATCTTCCTTTCCTAGCTAACTAGTCGCTAATACTCTTCGAAAATCTCTTCAAACAACGTCAGCTTCACCTTGCCGTATATATGTTAC
>NZ_VMLY01000005.1:20875-24155 GCF_013276905.1 Streptococcus sp. 3109
ATTTTCATTGAGTATAAAATCCTAACAAACTCAATGCTTTAGTAGTCTGATATGCCAATCTCATGAGGTCTTTTTATCATTTTCCATAATATCCTGACGCAAATGTCTACTGATGTCTCTCATCAGTTTCATTTCTAGTAAATGAAAATCAAACTCGGAAGCTCACCGTAACTTGCTCAAAACACAGCAAGGCAAAGCTGAACTGACGTAAAAAGATTTTCGAAGAGTATCATCATAAATTTCAGACCATTTTTTATAATAACCATTTTATTTTTATCTGTCAAGGTCTTTGAATTCTTTCTTAAACAGGCCTTGTAATCTCTACTTTTGAAGAATTTATTTTTCCTTACTGACAAGATTTTAGATGATAAGCCCCTCTGACAGTAAGCTGACCAAGATTAGTCGCAAGCAACCCTCCTTTCTCAATTACACTAAATTGCTTTCCTTCCTATGGGAAAAGTCCTCCACTCTACTTATTCACTTAGAAAAAACGCATAATATCAAGTGCTGAAAAAACTGATACTATGCATTTTATTGTGGGGATATTTACTTCATTTTATCTTGAAATTGATTTTTTCTCAGAATTCTAGCTTAGGTCATTTTTAAAATTCAAATTCCGCAAGAACATCCTGCCCACTTGTGACCAATTTTGCTCCTTCTTGAATCAAATGATGGCAACCATCTGATAATCCATCTAAAATGCTACCAGGAATAGCAAAGACATCGCGCCCTTCTTCCATTGCTCGCTCACAGGTAATGAGACTACCTGAGCGCATCTTGGCCTCTGCTACAATCACACCACGACAAAGTCCAGCTATGATGCGATTACGGGCAGGAAAATGAAATTTCAGAGGTTGTTCACCAGGTCCGTATTCACTGAGAACCAGATGGTCATTGCCGATGTAGTCTTGCAAGCATTTATTGGCTTTAGGATAAAACACATCCAGTCCTGTTCCAATCACTGCAATGGTTTTTCCGCCATTCTGAAGAGCTGCCATATGAGCTGCTGTGTCAATGCCCTTGGCTAAGCCACTGACGATAACCAGTTCATTTTCCAATCCCTGAATGACTTTTTCAACTGACTTAGCTCCCTGTTTGCTACAAGCACGACTACCCACAACCGCTACCTTCGGGAATTTCAAGAGGTCAAGATTTCCCTTGTAAAATAAAAGTACAGGCGCATCGTATATTTCACTCAAATCCCAAGGATAACAGTCGTCTAAAATAGAGAAAGATGGAAATTTTTGAAACTCCTTCTCCAAATGCGCATCGTCTATCTGAAAATAACGTTCCATAAAAACGGCTGGATTACGGCAACCTGATATATCTGCAATATCACCTAACAACAGTTCTTGATCGAAATTTTCGCCATATTCTAGGACCTTCAAAACCTGTTGATTGGTCAAACCTGATTTTTTCAACTTATAGATTTCATAGTTTGTGATTTTCATAAATATCTCCATTTCTTTTTCTACTCATCTATTTATTCGTAAAAAAATCAAAAAAATCAAAAAACATCGTAACCGTCCAATAACGAATTATATTGAAAAATCTCCAGACTAGAGAACTCACTGATGGTTCCTAATCTGGAGATTTCTTATTTCCTCATCATAGCTACAAACCTACTCACTCAGTTCCTGAAAGTAGTGTTTTCTTCAAAACTAGACTTCTTCTTTGAGTTGACTGAGAACAGTCTTGATTTTAGAAATTAGTTCTGCTTCTTTTTGAGAATCTTTTTGATGGCTATCTACAAAGAGTCGTGCTTCATCAGCTAATTTCTTAGCCTTGTTTAGAACTTTTTTATCCTTGTCGCTAGCCTCTAGCTCAACTACAAGCTGGTGCAATTCTCTTGAAAGCTTATCTAGTTGAGAGGATTTTTTACGAACTACTGCAAAGAGGAGAGCTCCTAGAAGAGAAAGAACTGCAGCTCCTAAGACACCATATAGAGGGACTTCTGTCTCATTTTTAGCTCCCTTGGCACTTTCTGCTTCTTTATTTAAGTTTGACGCAGACTGACTCTTATCAGCTGATGTGCCAGTTTGTAGAGAATTGAGAACCTGTCTAACTTTAGCAAGGAGGTCTGCCAATTCTTGAGCTGTTAAGTTTTCATTATCAAGAGCTGCTTGCGCCTCTCCCAAAATACGCTGTGCTTCTTCAAGTACTTCAGGAGATAGACCTGCTAGATCTTGCAGGCGACGTTCCAGATCCTCTACCAGAGTACGAAGTTCTGACTTGTCCACAGCCGATGGGTTTGTACCTGTTTGGGAATTCCCTACAAATCCTACACTTCTACGAGCACGGCGCGGAGGAGTTCTGCGATTTCTTGTAGCAGATGGCGGATTCACAGGACTTGTCCCAGACTGAGCTGAATCCGAAGGAGAAACTGGTGTTTGACTATCATCCTTATCTTGACCAGACAGTCTTCGAGCATTAGCTCTAGCCAGAGCCTCTGCTAAAACCTGATCCATTCTAGATAAAGCTGCTTGCTTCGCTTGTTCGATTTCAGCTTGTGTTTTGGCTTGATCAATTCTCTCAAGAGCATCTTGAAGAGCTTGCCTTACTTGGTTTTTAGCATCTTCTTTTTCAAATAGCGAGAGATTGGCATTGTCATCAATAAGAGCAAGGGTAAGATTCGCTTTTTGCTCTGCGTCTAATTTAGCTGACTTGTTCGCCTCTGCTGTCGGAGAGATTTGACCTAGTTCCGTATCAAGCGTTTGGTTAGCAGCATCAATATCTCTTTGGTTGCTTGCCCCATCAATAGCTTTCTTGGCTTTATCAAGAGCTGCTTCAACTTGTTGGTTCGCAGCTGTCTTCTCTTCATCTGTCAGATGTTGAATACCATTAAAGCTATCTTTCTTAGCTTGTGCTTTTTGTTCAGCTTTGGCTTTAGCTGTCTTATTCGCTTCAGCTTTTGGAGTGATTTGACCTAGTTCCGTATCAAGCGTTTGGTTAGCAGCATCAATATCTCTTTGGTTGCTTGCCCCATCAATAGCTTTCTTGGCTTTATCAAGAGCTGCTTCAACTTGTTGGTTCGCAGCTGTCTTCTCTTCATCTGTCAGATGTTGAATACCATTAAAGCTATCTTTCTTAGCTTGTGCTTTTTGTTCAGCTTTGGCTTTAGCTGTCTTATTCGCTGCTGCTTTTAGAGTGGTTTGACCTAGTTCCGTATCAAGCGTTTGGTTAGCAGCATCAATATCTCTTTGGTTGCTTGCCCCATCAATAGCTTTCTTGGCTTTATCAAGAACTGCTTCGACTTGTTGGTTCGCAGCTGTCTTCTCTT
>NZ_VMLY01000006.1:0-82783 GCF_013276905.1 Streptococcus sp. 3109
AAGATTGTCATCAAAGAAAGTGGTGCAAGTGGCGAAGTTCGCACTTACGAAGTCTTGCTCAAGAAAGATCAGGAAACAAAAGCTGTTACCTTTGAATTAACAGATGTCACTGAGAAAGTTGAAAAAATGACTGTGAACTATAGCCTAGTTTATCAGCCTGTATCAGCACCAGTAGTGGAAAGAGCGGAAGAATCGGGTGAAGAACCTGCTTCAGAAGCACCAGCAGAGACAAGCCCAGAAGTTAAAGAAGAAACAGAAGCTCCAGTAGCACCAAAAGCAGAAGAGCCAACTGTAACAACGCCAAAAGCAGAAAAACCAGTGTCTCCAGCACCAACAGAATCAGCGCCAGAGGTAGAAAAACCAGCTGAGCCTAAAGAAGCAGAATCAACACCTGAAGGAACATTTACAGGAACAGCAGAATCAGCACCAGATTCAACAGAATTAGTGGCAAATGGAGCTTCAGGAAGAACAGAAGGGGCTTCAGAAGTAACTCCAGGAGTAACAGGAAAAGAAACTGAAGAATCAGGAACAGAAGCACCTACAACTCCAAAAGAAGATACACCTGAAGGAACAGTTTCAGAAGGAGAAACAGGAACAGAGTCAGCAGAATTGGCTGAACCAAAAACAGAAGCACCTACAACTCCAGAAAATAAAGAAGAACAACCAGGTGCAACAGAAGCACCGGAACCAAAAGTAACAGAGTCCGAGGCAGCGAAACCAGCTCCAAAAGAAGCAGGAACAACAGCAGGAAATGAAGTAAAAGAAACTGAAGAAGCAGGAACAGGTTCAGAAGTAGCTACAACAGGTGCACCAGCAGCGGAAGGAAGTTCAGAAGCGACTCTAGGTTCAACAGAAGAAGCTTCAGGAACAACACCAAAAGCAGAAGTTTCAGAAGCACCAGTGGTAGAGGCTACAACTTCAGGAGAACAAAGCCAACCAGCAGAAGAAACTCCAGCACCATCAAAACCAGAAACCCCAGCTTCAACAGAAGCAGCTACAGAGGCTACAACTTCAAGTGAAGTAGGCAATGCAGAAGAAACCTCTGTTGAGGAGACAGGAAAACAAGATAGCGCAACAAATACACCGTCAGCTGAGTCTAAAGAAGAAGCGGTAACAACACCAGAAGCAACAGAAAAAGAAGCAAAAGCAGAAGAGTCAGCAGAACCAGGAACATCTGCAACTGTGGAATCAACACCAGCAGGAGAAGAAGGTAAAGCCGAAGCAACGGAAGAAGCTGAAGAACCAGGAATAATAGCAGAAGCAACCCCAGCACCAAAAGAATCAGGAGAAGAAGGTAAAGCGGAGGATTCAGTTTCTTCAACTGAATCTTCATCAACTGCTTCTGAAGGGGAGTCAACAGCTACGCAGCCAGCTGTAGAAGAAGAAACAGATTCAACATCGGAAGCTGAAGAACTTGCAACTACGGAAACAGCAACAGCACCAAAAGCGGAAGAGCCAGAGGCGGCAACCCCAGCTTCAGAAGTACCATCAGAATCAGAGTCGAAAGAAGAAGATTCATCTGCAGGGGATACAACAGTTACAGAAGAACAGCCGGCTTCAGAAACTGTCTCTGAAGGTGGGTTACCAGCTACACAACCAGCTGGAGAAGAAAATAAATCCGAACCAACGTCAGAAACTTCAACTATTCCATCTGTAGATGCTACAAATGATTCAGGTAATTCAGAGTCATCACCTTCAGTAACAGAAGGCAATAAAGAAGAAACAAATTCACAAAATACTGAAGCTTCGACTGTGAACGAAAACTCAGAATCATCTAATTCAGATTCAGAAAAACCACAGGGTGATGAACCAGCTGTACAAGTAGGATCAGACCCAACAGCGTCAACAGAAGGAACATCTACAGGAAAAGAAGAATCAGCACCAAAAGCAGAAGAAAAACAAGTCGACAAGAAACTAGAGCTTAGGAATATTTCAAATGTGGAATTATTTACAGTAGAAAATAATAAATATCGACATGTAACCTCATTTGATACGGTTCCAAATAATCCTAGCAACTACTTTATGAAAGTAAAATCAGAGAAGTTTAAAGATGTGATGTTACCTGTCTCAAGTATTACAAGTGTCAGAAGAGATAATCAAGAAGTATATAAAATTGTTGGTCGAGCAAATGATTTAATTCAACATGAAAATGATAGTACTGTAGAAAATTATACTTATTATTTACCAAAAACTATTAATAGTGAAAACGAAGTTTATACATCATTTAAAAATCTAGTAGAAGCAATGAATAGAAATTTACATGGTACGTTTCGTTTAGGAGCAACTATGGATGCTCGTGAAGTAGAACTTTCGGATGGTCAAGAAAGTTATATAAATCAAGAATTTAGTGGTACATTAATAGGTACAAACAATGATAAGAACTATGCTATATATAACTTGAAAAAACCGTTATTTAAAGTTTTAAATCATGCTGCTATTCAAGATCTTTCAATAAAAGAAGCTAATGTTTCTTTGAAAGAAGATGCTGCTACAATAGCGAAAGAGGCGAATAATGGTACTACAATTACAAATGTTCATTCATCAGGTGTAATTGCTGGTGAGCGTAGCATTGGTGGTTTGGTTTCAAAAGTAACTGACTCTACAATTTCTAATAGTAGTTTTACAGGTAGAATAACAAATACTTATAATACAAATGCTACTTATCAAATAGGTGGTTTAGTTGGCAAACTTTCAGGTGTTGGTGCTTTAATAGAAAACTCAATTTCATCTATCGATATGGCGACAAACGCTAATCAAGGGGACCAAACAGTTGGTGGTATAGCTGGGGTTGTTGATAGAAGTGCTAGAATTAGTAATAGTTACGTTGAAGGAAATCTTAACAATGTGAAGCCTTTTGGTAAAGTAGGAGGAGTTGTAGGTAATCTTTGGGATAATTCAGGTGAAGTTGAAAATTCAGGTCGACTATCTGATGTATTAAGCGATGTCAATGTTACTAACGGTAATGCTATTGCTGGTTATGATTTTAATGGTATAAAAGCAACTAACACTTATAGTAATAAAAATAATAAGGTGGTAAAAGTAGTTCAAGTAGATGACGAAGTACTTAGTAAAGATTCTGAAGAGCAAAGAGGAACTGTGCTAGAAGCGGATGAGATTAATGTGAAAAAAGCTCAACTTGTTCCTAAAAATAATATTAAAACTGAGGACTTTAATTTCTCTTCTAAATATGGAACGGATTATAGTAAATTAAAAGATGTTGATGTTTCTAGGTTAAGGGTATATAAAAATATAGAAAAATTACTGCCATTTTATAACAGAGAGACTATTGTTAAGTATGGTAATTTAGTGGATACTAATAATGCTTTATATACTAAGGATCTTGTGTCTGTAGTTTCAATGCATGACAAAGAAGTAATTTCTGATATTAATAAACATAAAGCTAGTATTAATAAGTTGTTACTACATTATTCAGATAATACTTCTCAAACATTAGATATAAAATATCTACAAGATTTCTCTAAAGTAGCAGAATACGAAATAACTAATACAAAATTAATATACACACCTAATACGTTATTACATAATTACAATAATATTGTAAAATCTGTTTTAAATGATCTGAAATCTGTTCAATATAATTCAGCTGATGTTAGAAAAGTATTAGATATTTCTAATGATATAAAATTAACAGAATTATATCTAGATGAACAGTTCGATAAAACAAAAGCAAATATTGAAGATACTTTATCAAAACTTCTTTCTGCAGATGCGGCAATAGCTGTAAATAATAATTCGATAATAGATAATTATGTAGTAGAAAAAATTAAGAATAATAAAGAGGCGTTGCTTTTAGGTTTAACATATCTTGAACGTTGGTATAATTTTAAATATGATAATGCAAGTGCAAAAGATTTAGTATTATATCATTTAGATTTCTTTGGTAAATCAAATAGTTCAGCTCTAGATAATGTTATTGAGCTAGGTAAATCAGGATTTAACAATTTATTAGCTAAAAATAATGTAATTACTTATAATGTATTATTATCAAAAAATTATGGAACTAAGAGTTTATTTGAGGCATTGGAAAAATATAGAAAAGTTTTAGTGCCGAATAAAACAAATAACGAATGGTTTAAAGAACAATCTAAAGCTTATATAGTAGAAGAAAAATCTACAATTCCTGAAGTAAGCGAAAAACAATCTAAGGAAGGGACGAAGTATTCTATTGGAGTATATGATAGATTAACTAGCCCTTCTTGGAAATATCAAAGTATGGTGTTACCGTTATTAACACTACCTGAAAAATCAGTGTTTATGATAGCGAATATTTCAACTATAGGATTTGGAGCCTATGACAGATATAGAAGTTCAGAATATCCTAAGGGAGAAAAATTAAATAAATTTGTAGAAGATAATGCAAAAGAAGCGGCTAAACGCTTTAGAGATCATTATGATTATTGGTACAAAATACTAGATACGAAAAATAAAGACAAATTGTTTAGAAGTATTTTGGTATATGATTCTTTCAGATTTGGTAATGATAAAGATAAAAATACTAGTCAAGCAGATTTTGAAACTGATCATCCAGCAATAAAACATTTCTTCGGTCCTGCGGGGAATAATGTTGTTCATAATGGACACGGAGCATATGCTACGGGAGATGCGTTCTACTATATGGCTTATCGTATGCTTGATAAGGCTGGCGCAGTAACATATACTCATGAAATGACACATAACTCAGATAGAGAAATTTATCTTGGAGGATATGGAAGAAGAAATGGGCTTGGACCAGAGTTTTATGCAAAAGGATTATTACAAGCTCCCGATCATCCAGATGATGCAACAATCACGATAAACTCTGTATTGAAATATGATGAAGCGGAAAATGCTAATAGACTACAAGTGAAAAATCCAACTCAACGATTTAATAATGCAGAAGACTTGCGTAAATATATGCATAACTTATTCGATTTAGTTTATACACTTGAAAAATTAGAAGGAGAAGCAGTAGTTAACTTAGGTGCCAATGAGAAAGGTGAGCTATTAAGGAAAATAGAGAATGAGTATAAACCTGATCCTGATGGAAATGATGTTTATGCAACGAATGTAGTCCGTAGATTAAAACCTGATGAGCTTAATAAGTTAACCTCTTTCAATAGTTTAATAGAAAACGATATAATCACAAGAAGAGGGTATATTGATGAAGGTGAGTATAAACGAAATGGATACTACACAATCAATCTTTTCTCGCCAATATATTCTGCCTTAAGTAGTGATAAAGGGACTCCGGGTGATTTAATGGCTCGTCGTATGGCATTTGAACTATTAGCTGCAAAAGGATATAAAGAAGGTATGGTACCATATATTTCTAACCAATATGAAAATGAAGTGAAAGCTAATGGAAGTAAAATTAATTCATACGGTAAAGAAGTAGGATTGGTAACTGATAAATTAGTGCTTAATAAGATATTTAATAACCAGTATTCATCTTGGGCTGATTTTAAAAAAGCTATGTATAAAGAACGAGAAAATAAATTTAATAACTTAACAAATATTAGCTTTATAAATCCTAATAATTGGGGACGTCAAGAGACGATAACTATTGATAGTATTGCTAAGTTAAGAAATATAATTAAAGAAGCGGTTCAGGCGGATGCTACTAATTATGCTTCAATATTATATCCAAAAGAAAGTAGTAAAGTTTACAAACTTAAAAAAGCTATTTTCAAAGCTTATCTAGATAAAACTGATGATTTTAGAAGTTCAATTTTTGATGAGGAAAATAAATTTACTAATTAGGGTAGCACATGAAGATAGGTTTCGTTTCTTCATGTGTGAAACTCTTTCCTTTTTGGTTTTGACTAGCTTTTTTGTGAAAAATTGTGTAAAATAGAATAGATAAACGAGGGGAAACCTCGGAAAATTTAAAGGAGAATCCATCTAATGGTAAAATTGGTTTTTGCTCGCCACGGTGAGTCTGAATGGAACAAAGCTAACCTTTTCACTGGTTGGGCTGATGTTGATTTGTCTGAAAAAGGTACACAACAAGCGATTGACGCTGGTAAATTGATCAAAGAAGCTGGTATCGAATTTGACCAAGCTTACACTTCAGTATTGAAACGTGCGATCAAAACAACTAACTTGGCTCTTGAAGCTTCTGACCAATTGTGGGTTCCAGTTGAAAAATCATGGCGCTTGAACGAACGTCACTACGGTGGTTTGACTGGTAAAAACAAAGCTGAAGCTGCTGAACAATTTGGTGATGAGCAAGTTCACATCTGGCGTCGTTCATACGATGTATTGCCTCCAAACATGGACCGTGATGATGAGCACTCAGCTCACACTGACCGTCGTTACGCTTCACTTGACGACTCAGTTATCCCAGATGCTGAAAACTTGAAAGTGACTTTGGAACGTGCCCTTCCATTCTGGGAAGATAAAATCGCTCCAGCTCTTAAAGATGGTAAAAACGTATTCGTAGGAGCTCACGGTAACTCAATCCGTGCCCTTGTAAAACATATCAAAGGTTTGTCAGATGACGAAATCATGGACGTGGAAATCCCTAACTTCCCACCATTGGTATTCGAATTTGACGAAAAATTGAACGTAGTTTCTGAATACTACCTTGGAAAATAAAAAATTGTAAGTCTAGAATTGATTTCTAGGCTTTTTATGTTAGTATGGTAGTATGATAAGGAATAAAAAACAAGATTATGTACTGGCCTACAAGCAACCAGCGTCAACAACATATAAGGGCTGGGAAGAAGAGGCCTTACCGATAGGAAATGGTTCTTTAGGGGCAAAAGTATTTGGGCTTATAGGGGCTGAGCGGATTCAATTCAATGAAAAAAGTCTCTGGTCTGGATGTCCACTTCCTGATAGTTCAGATTATCAGGGTGGAAATCTTCAAGAACAGCATAACTTTTTAGCTGAGATTCGGCAGGCTTTGGAAAAGAGAGATTACAATCGGGCTAAGGAACTGGCTGAACAGCACCTGGTCGGGCCCAAAACGAGTCAATATGGGACCTATCTGTCCTTTGGGGATATTTTCATTGAGTTCAGCCAGCAAGGTACGACTTTGTCTCAGGTGACGAACTATCAGAGACAGCTGAATATTAGTAAGGCACTTGCGACGACTTCTTATGTCTATAAGGGAACGAAATTTGAACGTGAAGCCTTTGCCAGTTTTCCAGATGATCTCTTGGTTCAGCGCTTTACTCAGGAAGGGTTGGAAACTCTAGATTTTACTATAGAACTATCCTTGACCCGTGATTTGGCTTCTGATGGAAAGTATGAACAGGAAAAATCTGATTACAAGGAATGCAAGTTGGATATTACTGATTCTCATATTTTGATGAAGGGGAGGGTTAAGGACAATGACCTGCGGTTTGCTAGCTGTTTAGCTTGGGAAACGGATGGAGACATTAGAGTCTGGTCAGATAAGATTCAGATATCAGGAGCCAGTTATGCCAATCTCTTCTTGGCGGCTAAGACAGATTTTGCCCAAAATCCTGCTAGTAATTATCGCAAGAAACTAGATTTAGAGCAACAGGTGATAGACTTGGTGGACACAGCTAAAGAAAAGGGCTATGCCCAATTGAAATCAAGGCATATTGAGGACTACCAAGCATTATTCCAGCGTGTTCAATTGGATTTGGGAGCTGATGTAGACACATCCACTACAGATGATTTGTTAAAAAATTATAAGCCACAAGAGGGGCAGGCTTTGGAGGAGTTGTTCTTCCAGTATGGACGGTATTTATTGATTAGTTCTTCTAGAGACTGTCCGGATGCTCTACCAGCTAACCTACAGGGAGTCTGGAATGCGGTCGATAATCCTCCTTGGAATTCGGACTATCACCTGAATATCAACCTGCAGATGAATTATTGGCCAGCCTATGTTACCAATCTCCTAGAGACGGCCTTTCCGGTTATCAACTATATCGATGTTTTGCGTGTCTATGGTCGCATAGCGGCTGCAAGGTATGCAGGAATCGTCTCTCGGGAAGGAGAGGAGAATGGTTGGTTGGTTCATACTCAAGCGACTCCTTTTGGCTGGACGGCACCTGGTTGGGATTACTATTGGGGTTGGTCACCAGCTGCCAATGCGTGGATGATGCAAACTGTTTATGAAGCCTATTCATTTTATAGGGACCAAGACTATCTCAGGGAGAAAATTTATCCCATGTTGAGGGAAACGGTTCGTTTTTGGAATGCCTTTTTACATAAGGATCAGCAGGCGCAGCGTTGGGTGTCTTCTCCGTCTTATTCGCCAGAACATGGGCCGATTTCGATTGGCAATACCTATGACCAATCTCTGATTTGGCAGTTATTTCATGATTTTATTCAGGCTGCTCAAGAATTGGGACTGGATGGGGCTTTGTTGACTGAGGTCAAGCAGAAGTTTGACTTGCTTAATCCTCTTCAAATCAATCAATCTAGTCGAATCAGGGAGTGGTATGAGGAGGAAGAGCAGTATTTTCAAAATGAGAAAGTGGAGGCCCAACATCGGCATGCTTCCCATCTGGTGGGACTCTATCCTGGCAATCTCTTTAGCTATAAGGGGCAGGAGTATCTTGAAGCCGCGCGTGCTAGTCTCAATGATCGTGGAGATGGGGGCACAGGTTGGTCCAAGGCTAATAAGATCAATCTCTGGGCGCGTTTGGGAGATGGCAATCGAGCCCATAAATTATTAGCAGAGCAGTTAAAGTCATCCACCTTGCCAAATCTTTGGTGTAGCCATCCTCCTTTTCAGATAGATGGTAATTTTGGTGCTACTAGTGGCATGGCAGAAATGTTGCTCCAGTCTCATACAGCTTATCTGGTACCTCTAGCTGCCCTACCTGATGCATGGTCAACAGGTTCCGTTTCAGGCTTAATGGCACGTGGACATTTTGAAGTGAGCATGAGGTAGGAGGATAAAAAACTCTTACAGATGACCATTTTATCAAGAAGTGGAGGAGAATTGAGAGTCTCTTATCCAGGTATTGAGAAGAGTGTGATTAAATTGGATAAAGAAACAATAAAAGCGAAATGCATAGAGAAAGATTGTATTTCGGTAGCAACAGCAGAAGGCAATCTGGTTCAATTTTATTTTTAAGAAGATGTTAGAAGGCAGTGGTTTGAGACTGCCTTTTAATAAGGATTTGAGAATGTAAGCAGTTTCCAACTAGTTGAAAAAGCGTTATAATGGTAATAGGAAGTAATACTCAATGAAAATCAAAGAGCAAACTAGAAAGCTAACCGCAGGTTGCTCAAAACAGTGTTTTGAAGAGATTTTCGAGGAGTATAATTTGTTTAAGAGAGGGTGGGTCTGATGGCTTATATTGAGATGAAACACTGTTACAAGCGTTATCAGGTTGGGGACACGGAGATTGTGGCCAATCGTGATGTGAATTTTGAGATTGAGAAGGGTGAATTGGTTATTATCCTTGGTGCATCTGGTGCAGGTAAGTCAACAGTTCTCAATCTCCTAGGGGGAATGGATACCAATGATGAGGGGGAAATCTGGATTGATGGTGCCAATATTGCAGACTATAGTTCCCACCAGCGAACCAATTACCGCCGCAATGATGTCGGTTTTGTTTTTCAGTTTTATAACCTAGTTTCCAATTTGACTGCTAAGGAAAATGTGGAACTGGCTTCTGAAATCGTGACGGATGCCTTGGATCCTGAACAGGTCTTGACAGATGTAGGTCTGGCTCATCGTCTCAATAACTTTCCAGCTCAGCTTTCTGGAGGGGAGCAACAGCGAGTCTCCATTGCACGCGCGGTAGCCAAAAATCCTAAAATTCTCCTTTGTGACGAACCGACAGGTGCCTTGGATTATCAGACGGGCAAGCAGGTTTTGAAAATCCTCCAAGATATGTCTCGTCAAAAGGGAGCGACGGTGATTATCGTGACTCACAATGGAGCTTTGGCGCCCATTGCTGATCGCGTGATTCATATGCACGATGCCAGTGTCAAGGATGTGGTGATCAACCAGCATCCTCAGGATATCGATAGTTTGGAGTACTAGCATGATCAAGCGAAAAACCTATTGGAAGGACTTAATTCAGTCCTTCACAGGCTCCAAGGGGCGTTTTTTATCCATCTTGACCTTGATGATGTTGGGTTCTTTAGCCCTAGTAGGCCTCAAAGTGACTAGCCCCAACATGGAGGCGACAGCTAATGCTTATTTAAGAGCTGCTCAAACCTTGGATTTGGCAGTTATGTCTAATTATGGTTTGGATCAAGAAGATCAAGAAGAACTAAAACAGACGCAGGGCGCAGAGGTTGAGTTTGGCTATTTGACAGATGTGACTATGGATAATGGGCAGGATGCCATTCGGCTGTACTCCAAACCAGATCGAATTTCAACCTTTCAGCTAAGAAAGGGACGACTTCCGCAGTCAGATAAGGAAATCGCCTTGGCAAGTCATTTGCAAGGTCAATATCGTGTGGGACAGGAGATTAGCTTTAAAGAAAAAGAAGGTGGTCATTCCTCTTTAAAAAATCATACATATACCATTACTGGTTTTGTGGATTCAGCTGAAATCCTCTCCCAGCGAGATATGGGCTACGCAGCAAGTGGAAGTGGGACTCTGACAGCCTATGGAGTGATTTTACCTAGTCAGTTTGATCAGAAAGTTTACAATATAGCTCGTTTGAAATATCAAGATTTGGCAGGTTTAAATGTTTTTTCAGAAGCTTATGAAGAGAAATCCAAGCAACATCAGGAAGAGCTTGAACAAGCTTTGTCAGATAATGGCAAGGCACGTCTGCAAGTGTTGAAAAAAGAAGGGCAAGAGTCTCTCGATAAGGGGCAAGAGACCCTTGACAAGGCTGAGACTAATTTGCAGGAAGGCAAGCGTCGTTTAGCAGCTACTCAAGCTCGTATACAGGCTCAAGAAAGTCAACTAGCCTTGCTTCCTCAAGCCCAGAGAGAGCAGGCCAGTGCTCAACTTACCCAAGCCAAGCAGGAATTGAGCAAGGAAGAGGATAGGCTAAAGCAGGCTGAACAAAATCTAGACCAAGAAAAGGAAAAATTAGAAAAACATCAGCAAGTCTTGGATGATTTGGTGGAGCCAAGGTATCAGGTCTATAATCGTCAGACCATGCCAGGTGGTCAGGGCTATCTCATGTATAGCAATGCTTCATCCAGTATTCGAGCAGTGGGCAATATCTTTCCTGTGGTGCTTTATGCCGTAGCAGCCATGGTGACCTTTACGACCATGACTCGCTTTGTGGATGAAGAGCGAACACATGCTGGGATTTTTAAGGCCTTGGGTTATCGTAGCAAGGATATTATCGCCAAGTTTCTCCTCTACGGCCTAGTAGCTGGGACTGTCGGAACAGCTCTAGGTAGTATACTTGGCCATTATTTACTAGCCAGTGTGATTTCAAGTGTCATTACAAAAGGCATGGTGGTGGGAGAAACCCAGATTCAGTTCTATTGGACCTATAGCTTACTGGCTCTTGTCTTAAGTTGGTTGGCGAGTGTGTTACCAGCCTACTTGGTAGCTCGGAGGGAACTTCATGACGAAGCAGCCCAGCTTTTACTGCCTAAACCTCCTGTTAAAGGAGCTAAAATCTTACTGGAGCGCATCGGTTTTATCTGGCGCCGTCTCAGTTTTACTCATAAGGTAACAGCCCGCAATATCTTCCGTTATAAGCAGCGGATGTTGATGACGATCTTTGGTGTGGCAGGTTCTGTAGCCCTTCTCTTTGCAGGTTTGGGAATCCAATCCTCTGTGGCAGGAGTTCCGTCCAGACAGTTTCAACAAATCCAACAGTATCAGATGATTGTTTCTGAAAATCCTAGTGCGACCAATCAGGACAAGAAAGAGCTAGAAGGAGTGTTGAAAGGGCAGGACATCAAAGCCTATCAGAAAATCTATTCTAAAACGCTAGACAAGGATTTCAAAGGTAAGGCTGGTCTTCAAACCATTACGCTTATGATGACAGAGAAGGAGGATTTGACTCCCTTTATTCATCTGCAAGACCATCAGCAAGAGTTGACATTAAAAGATGGAGTTGTCATCACAGCTAAACTCGCCCAGTTGGCAGGTGTCAAGCTTGGACAAACTTTAGAAATTGAAGGTAAGGGGCTAAAGGTCGCTGCTATTACTGAGAACTACGTTGGTCACTTTATTTATATGAGTCAGGCTAGCTATGAGCAACTTTACGGACAGCTACCCCAAGCCAACACTTATTTGGTCTCGCTAAGGGATACCAGTGCTACTAGTATCGAAAGGCAGGCAGGCTTGCTTATGAATCAATCTGCGGTGTCCAGCGTTGTCCAAAATGCTTCAGCCATTCGACTCTTTGACTCGGTCGCAAGTTCACTCAATCAGACCATGACCATCTTGGTCATCGTATCGGTTCTGTTGGCTATTGTTATCCTCTACAATCTGACTAACATCAACGTAGCTGAGAGAATCCGTGAACTCTCTACTATCAAGGTTCTCGGTTTTCATAATAAAGAAGTCACTCTCTACATTTACCGTGAGACGATTGTGCTGTCCCTTGTGGGAATCGTACTTGGTCTGGTAGCTGGTTTCTATTTACACCAATTTTTGATTCAAATGATTTCGCCTGCGACTATTCTCTTTTATCCGCAGGTAGGTTGGGAAGTCTATGTAATTCCAGTGGCAGCAGTAAGCACCATTCTGACCTTGCTTGGTTTCTTTGTCAATCGCCATCTGAGAAAGATTGATATGCTTGAAGCCTTGAAATCTGTAGAGTAATACTCAATGAAAATCAAAGAGCAAACTAGGAAGCAAGCCGTAGGTTGCTCAAAGCACCGCTTTGAGGTTGCAGATAAAGCTGACATGGTTTGAAGAGATTTTCGAAGAGTATAAGGTAGTTGTTTTTAGCTGATTGATCTTGTATTTACTTGTAAACAAAAATCCTCCGCTTCAAAGAGCAGAAAACTCTTTGTGACAGAGGATTTTTTCTATAGGGCTTTAGCAGCTGCAATTGCGGCTTCGAAGTTTGGTTCAGAGTTGATATTGTCCACGTATTCAACGTAGCGAATTGTATTGTCAGTATCGAGGACAAAAACTGCGCGTGCCAATAGATGCCACTCATTGATTAAGAGGGCATAATCACGTCCAAAGGAATGGTCGAAATAGTCTGAGAGCATGATGGCATTTTCAATACCTTCAGCACCGCACCAACGTTTTTGGGCAAAAGGGAGGTCCATGGAAACAGTCAAGACAACCGTATTATCCAGTCCAGCCAGTTCTTCATTAAAACGACGTGTTTGAGTTGAGCAGATACCTGTATCGATAGAAGGCACGACACTCAAGACTTTTTTCTTGCCATCAAAATCAGCCAGAGATTTTTTAGAAAGGTCTGTTGTAGTGAGTGAAAAATCAAGCGCCTTGTCGCCGACTTGTAGTTGTTTACCTGTAAAGCTCACAGGATTTCCGAGAAAAGTTACCATAGGATACTCCAATCTTTTTTCTTCCATTGTAGCTGAAACAGTCGAAATTTTCCAATGATTTGACCGGAAATGTGGGCATAGAAAAAACGCCAGCTCATGTGAGAATGACGTTTTTCAGATTTTTTATCTATTTGATATTTCTCGAAGGTAGTGCGGACGGGAGCAACTTCCTTCGGAATTTCATCCCTAATTTTTGAGCCCTAGGTCTCAAAAATTCCGTCCTAGATAAGATCAAAGTTCTTATCTAGGATACCACTACAGTGAGAAATATCTGGTAAAAACTCACTTCGTTCGTACTGATTTAAGAAATCTTTATTCTTATAAACGCTGTTTTGTAGCTAGAGATAGAACTAACAAAGCTAATATTAGAAGTAATGTAAAGAGAGACAAGAACCTAGTAATAGATAAACTAATATCTAGATTATTTAGCCAATCCTTCAGCAATCTTGTCAAGGTTGTATTTCATCATGCTGTAGTAGCTGTCGCCTTCTTTACCTTGTTCTGCGATAGAGTCAGTAAAGATTTGTGCGTAGATTGGGATGTTTGTGTCTTGAGAAACAGTTTTCATTGGACGGTCATCCACACTTGATTCTACAAAGAGTGATGGAACTTTTGTTTGGCGAAGTTTTTCAACCAAGGTCTTGATTTGTTCAGGTGTTCCTTCTTCTTCAGTGTTGATTTCCCAGATGTAAGCACTTGGGACACCATAGGCTTTAGAGAAGTATTTGAATGCTCCTTCGCTGGTTACAATGAGTTTCTTTTCAGCAGGGATATTATTAAATTTATCCTTACTTTCTTTATCAAGTTTGTCTAACTTATCAGTATATTCTTTGAGATTTTTTTCATAGAATTCCTTGTTGTTAGGATCTTTAGCGCTCAATTGTTTGGCGATATTTTTAGCAAAGATAATTCCATTTTCAAGGTTAAGCCAAGCGTGTGGGTCTTCTTTACCTTTTTCATTTTTTCCTTCAAGGTAGATAACTTCAACACCTTCACTGACTGCAAAGTAGTCTTTGTTTTCAGTTTTCTTAGCATTTTCTACCAATTTGGTGAACCAAGCATTACCACCTGTTTCAAGGTTGATACCGTTATAGAAAATGAGGTCTGCCTCAGAAGTTTTCTTAACATCTTCAGGAAGTGGTTCGTATTCGTGTGGGTCTTGCCCAATCGGAACGATACTATGAAGATCAATTTTGTCACCAGCAATATTTTTAGTAATATCAGCGATGATTGAGTTTGTAGCAACAACTTTTAGTTTTTGACCAGAAGCTGCATCTTTTTTTCCACTAGCACATGCTACAAGAGCAATGACGGAAAGAAAGAGAACGAGTAATGTACCTAATTTTTTCATTAGATCCTCCAATTTATTATTGGGGCTTTGCCCCTTATTTTAACAAATGTTTATTTTTTAGTTTCAAATATCGTTGTTTTGGAGCGATAAAGAAGCTAATGAGAAAGAAACTAGCAGCTGTGAGCACGATACTAGAACCTGCCGCAACGTTAAAGCTATAACCGATAAAGAGTCCCAAAACTGAAGCAGTAGCTCCAAAGGTTGAGGAAAGGAAAATCATACTTTTCAGGCTATTAGCATACAGATAAGCAGTTGCAGCTGGGGTAATCAGCATGGCTACAATCAGGATAGTTCCGACACTTTGCATGGCTGTCACAGACACGAGAGTCAAGAGTACCATGAGAAGGTAGTGATAGAAATTGACAGGCATTCCCATGGCTTTAGCCAAGAGTTCATCAAAGGATGTTATCAAGAGTTGCTTGAAGAAAATCCAGATTAACAAGAGAATGACTGCCCCAACACCCATAGTAATAAACATATCCGTATCTTGGACGGCTAGGATATTACCAAAAAGGATATGGAAAAGGTCAGTTGAACTTTTAGCGACACTAATCAAGATGATACCGAGGGCTAAGAAAGAAGAAAAGGTAATGCCGATGGCGGTATCGCTTTTGATAATCGAGTTCCCCTTGATGTAGGTAATGATGATGGCAGCTAGCAGTCCAAAGACAATGGCTCCGATAAAGAAGTCAAGGCCCAAGATAAAGGAGAGGGCTACACCTGGCAAGACAGCATGTGAAATAGCATCTCCCATGAGTGACATCCCGCGTAGAATGATGAAACATCCTACAGCTCCAGCTACGACCCCGACGACAATGGCTGTTATCAAGGCATTTTGTAAGAAATGGAATTTTTGCAATCCATCGATAAATTCTGCAATCATAGGTCACCTCCATTGAAAAAGAGTCGATTACCGTAAGCTTCTTTGAGATTGGCTTCGGTAAAGGTTTCTTTGGTTGGACCAAAGGCAATCACTTCTCGATTGACAAGCAAGACTTGATCGAAGTAGTGGGGAACCTTGCTGAGGTCGTGGTGGACGATGAGAACCGTCTTCCCAGCTTTTTTCAGATCTCTCAGCGTATTCATGATGATTTCCTCACTGACAGAGTCAATCCCAACAAAGGGTTCATCCAAGAGGATATAGTCGGCTTCCTGTACCAAACATCTGGCAATCAAGACCCGCTGGAATTGACCTCCAGACAGTTGACTGATTTGCCGTTCAGCATAGTCAGCTAGACCGACGATTTCAAGGGCTTCTTGCACTTTCTTCCAATGTTTAGCCTTTAAACTTCGAAAGAGAGGGATAGAGGGAAAGAGTCCTAACGAGACACATTCCTTGACCTTGATGGGAAAGTTGTAGTCGATATTGATTTTTTGTTCGACATAGGCGATTCGATGTAAGGATTTTTTAACTTCCTTGTCATCGAGAAATGCCTGACCTTGATGTGGGATAATGCCCAGCATACCTTTTAATAATGTTGATTTTCCAGCACCGTTTGGGCCAATGATACCTGTAATTGTCGGTCCATGGAGCACTAGTGAAATATCCTTAAGTGCCAACGTTTCTTTGTAGGAGACACTGAGGTTTTCGATACGTATCATAAACTTATATTCCTCCTGTCTCTTAATATACATTAAAAAAAAAATTAAGTCAAGTTAATTTTTAAAAAAATTAAAATAATAACTGAAAAATGATGGAAACATCCATTCATTTTTAATTGCATTCCCAAGCAATTTTTGTTAAGCTAAAAACAAGTACAAATGAAAGCGAGAACAAGATGACACGTTATCAAGACGATTTTTATGATGCTATCAATGGAGAATGGCAGAAAACAGCTGAAATCCCAGCAGATAAGTCTCAAACAGGAGGTTTTGTTGATTTAGACCAGGAAATTGAAGACCTGATGCTGGCGACAACAGACAAGTGGTTGGCAGGAGAAGAGGTGCCTGAGGATGCTATCTTGGCAAACTTTGTCAAATACCACCGCCTAGTTCGTGATTTTGACAAGAGAGAAGCTGATGGTATCACACCTGTCTTACCACTTCTTAAAGAGTTCCAAGAATTAGAGACTTTTGCGGATTTTACAGCTAGACTAGCAGAGTTTGAACTTGCAGGAAAACCTAACTTCCTTCCTTTTGGTGTATCGCCAGACTTTATGGATGCTAGAATCAATGTTCTATGGGCTAGCGCTCCAAGCACGATCCTGCCAGACACAACCTACTATGCAGAAGACCATCCTCAGCGAGAAGAGCTCTTGACTCTTTGGAAAGAAAGCAGCGCAAATCTTCTCAAGGCTTATGATTTCTCTGATGAAGAAATTGAAGACTTGTTAGAGAAAAGACTAGAATTGGACCGTCGAGTTGCGTCAGTAGTGCTCTCTAATGAAGAAAGTTCAGAGTATGCTAAACTCTACCATCCATATGCTTACGAAGATTTCAAGAAATTTGCGCCTGCCCTACCTTTGGATGACTTCTTCCAAGCCGTTCTTGGACAAGTGCCAGACAAGGTTATCGTAGACGAAGAACGTTTCTGGCAATCCGCAGACCAATTCTATAGTGAAGAGGCCTGGCCTCTTCTCAAGGCAACCTTGATTTTGAGTGTTGTCAATCTTTCAACCAGCTATTTAACAGAAGAAATACGTGTCTTGTCAGGTGCCTATAGCCGTGCGCTTTCAGGAGTTCCAGAAGCTAAAGACAAGGTCAAGGCAGCCTACCAGCTAGCACAAGGTCCTTTCAAACAAGCCTTGGGTCTCTGGTATGCCCATGAAAAATTCTCTCCAGAGGCCAAGGCAGACGTAGAGAAAAAAGTGGCAACCATGATTGATGTCTATAAGGAACGCTTGGCTAAAAATGACTGGCTGACTCCTGAAACTCGTGACAAGGCCATCGTCAAACTCAATGTCATCAAGCCTTATATCGGTTACCCAGAAGAATTACCAGAACGCTATAAGGACAAGGTAGTGGATGAAAATGCTAGTCTTTTTGACAATG
Organism: Streptococcus sp. 3109; assembly: GCF_013276905.1. NCBI lineage: Bacteria > Bacillati > Bacillota > Bacilli > Lactobacillales > Streptococcaceae > Streptococcus > Streptococcus sp. 3109. The sequence continues at coordinate 17,733 of NZ_VMLY01000006.1, forward strand.
CTCTAGCCTTTGCGCGTGTGGAAATCAAGCACAGTTGGAGTAAGTGGAATCAGCCTGTAGACTACAAGGAGTGGGGCATGCCTGCTCACATGGTCAATGCCTATTACAATCCACAGAAGAATCTGATTGTCTTCCCAGCGGCTATTTTACAGGCGCCTTTCTATGACTTGCATCAGTCATCTTCTGCTAACTACGGTGGTATTGGTGCAGTTATTGCCCATGAAATTTCTCACGCCTTTGATACCAACGGAGCTTCCTTTGATGAAAATGGTAGCCTCAAGGATTGGTGGACAGAGAGCGACTATGCTGCTTTCAAGGAGAAAACACAAAAAGTTATTGACCAGTTTGATGGACAGGATTCTTATGGAGCAACCATCAACGGTAAATTGACTGTATCAGAAAATGTGGCTGACTTGGGAGGAATCGCTGCAGCGCTTGAAGCTGCTAAGAGAGAACCAGACTTCTCAGCAGAAGAATTCTTCTACAACTTCGGTCGCATCTGGCGCATGAAAGGTCGTCCAGAATTTATGAAACTTTTGGCTAGCGTCGATGTGCACGCGCCAGCCAAACTCCGTGTCAATGTACAAGTACCAAACTTCGATGATTTCTTTACAACCTATGATGTCAAAGAAGGAGACGGTATGTGGCGTTCACCAGAAGCGCGCGTGATTATTTGGTAAGGCAAAAAATTTAGTCATCAGAAAAAAGGCATCCAATCAGGTGTGAAAACCTTGATAGGATGCCTTTTATAGTGGAAAGACTGCTGGATAATGTACTTAAAATGCGATAGTCATTGTCACCATCTTACTAGAAAAAGGGATTGAAGGTCTTTTCATGGGCGATGGTCGTAGCTGGACCATGTCCTGGATAGACATCGTAGTTTGGTAGGGTGAAGAGTTGAGTCTGGATACTATGGAGGAGTTGTTCCATGCTACCAGTTGGAAGGTCGGTCCGTCCGATTGTTTCACGGAAAAGAGCATCACCTGTCAAGACTAGGTGAGCATTAGGAAAGACGATAGAAACACCGCCGATGGAGTGACCTGGTGTTGGCAAGACAGTGAAACGAAATTCCTCCAGTTGGTATTCTTCGTGAAAGACAAAGGTGCGTTCAGCCGGTTTTGCGACCACATCTGCCATATCATCGTGGCGGGGAAGTCCAGAGAGATTGTCGACAGGAGTATAGAGCCAGCTGGCTTCGCTCTCTGCGATATAGACAGGAGGATTGCCAAAAGTCTCGCGAACCAAGTCCAGACTCATGATATGGTCATAATGGGCGTGGGTCAGGAGAATAGCGCAGATCGGTTTGTTGAGGTTCTCGATTGTCTGACGAATGGCTTCCCAATGACTACCAGGATCTACTACGATAAGGTGATTTTCGCCTTCCAGGTAATAGGTGTTTTCATAGGCAACAGGATTGACGGTTTTATGGATTTTCATATTAGCTCCAATCTCAAAGAATGTACTAAATAAGTATAGCACAGTTAGGGAGAATAGGTAAGGATTTAGGATGAACTTAAAAACCAGCATGACTAGATGAAGACAGGCTGGTTATCAATTTATCAATATTGGAGAGGTGTCAATTGCCCTTCATAGGTTGCATAAACTCCGTCATTAGCTTGTTTGATAGATGTGATGTTTAGAGTGCCACCGTAGTTGGCTTCTCGTTTGTCACTATATTCACTATAAGTTATTCTATTGGGCAGGTTCTGGTCGTTAGCATAGTATTGAACGACTGTTTTTTTATAGCCTTGCTGGCTGAATAGGAACAGGCAGCAAACTCCTAACACTAGGAGAGAAAAGATAGAAATAGCAGTTTTTTTCATAGGCGTTCTCCTTATAAACTAAAGGATAAAAGAAAGCATCTTGAGGATTTTTAATTCCAAAATCCAGTCAAGGTACCAGTGTATGTGACACGAGTCCCACCGTTTGATCTTCGTACACTGTCTATTTCAAGTGTTCCTTTGAAGGTTGAGTGGAAACTATCATTATATTCTGAATAGTAGATAGTTGGTGGGATGTAACCATCATCGTTATAGTATTTTGTTACTGTTTTACTATAACGATGAGAATATATACGCTCATAACGAGGACCTTCAAAGTTATTTGTTGTACTAGTTTCAGCAGCAGTGATTGGAACGGTAATAGATAGAGCAGTAGCTCCTAATAGTGTTAGTACAGTTTTTTTCATAGAATACTCCTTTGTAAAACGACGTCATTCAACTATATTGACTTGAATGAAAAGGTGATAAGGATAGGGAGTTAAATTATATTTAGGTTACAATATGGTTTCCGTTCTTCTATCTCTCCTTCTATCACCTAAATAGAAAATCTAACTGTACAATGTATTATAAAAAAATATTTCAGAATTGTCAAGCAATTCTGAAATATTTTTTTCCTATTCTGTTCCAATCTAGTTTTCATATTCTTAAAAAAGTGATAAAATGGTAGGAAGAATTGGAGAGTAGAGATGCCAAAAGAAGTGAATTTAACAGGCGAAGAAGTTGTCGCTTTAACCAAAGAATATTTAACAGAAGAGGATGTCCATTTTGTCCATAAGGCCTTGGTCTATGCGGTGGATTGCCACAGTGGTCAGTATCGCAAATCAGGCGAGCCTTATATCATTCACCCTATCCAAGTGGCAGGTATTTTAGCCAAACTCAAGCTAGATGCTGTAACGGTAGCTTGTGGTTTCTTGCACGATGTGGTGGAGGATACAGATGCGACCTTGGACGATTTGGAAAGAGAGTTTGGTCCTGATGTGCGGGTAATCGTAGATGGGGTTACCAAGCTTGGTAAGGTCGAGTACAAATCAATCGAGGAGCAATTAGCGGAAAATCATCGTAAGATGCTCATGGCCATGTCTGAGGACATCCGTGTTATCTTGGTTAAACTGTCTGACCGTTTGCACAATATGCGGACCCTAAAGCACCTTCGAAAAGACAAGCAGGAGCGCATTTCCAAAGAAACCATGGAAATCTATGCCCCACTTGCCCACCGTCTGGGGATTTCCAGTGTCAAATGGGAATTGGAAGACCTGTCTTTCCGTTATCTCAATCCAACGGAGTTTTACAAGATTACCCATATGATGAAGGAAAAGCGCAGGGAGCGTGAAGCCTTGGTGGATGAGGTGGTCACAAAATTAGAGGAATATACGACAGATCGTCACCTAAAAGGGAAGATTTACGGTCGTCCCAAGCATATTTACTCGATTTTCCGCAAAATGCAGGACAAGAGAAAACGGTTTGAGGAAATCTATGACCTGATTGCCATTCGTTGTATTTTAGACACCCAAAGTGATGTTTACGCCATGTTGGGTTATGTGCATGAACTTTGGAAACCGATGCCTGGTCGTTTCAAAGACTATATCGCTAACCGCAAGGCCAATGGTTACCAGTCTATCCATACGACAGTTTATGGGCCAAAAGGACCGATTGAGTTCCAAATTCGGACCAAGGCCATGCACGAGGTGGCTGAGTACGGGGTTGCGGCTCACTGGGCTTATAAGAAAGGCGTTAAGGGGCAGGTTAACAGCAAGGAATCTGCTATTGGGATGAACTGGATCAAGGAGATGATGGAGCTCCAAGACCAGGCTGATGATGCCAAGGAATTTGTGGACTCTGTCAAGGAAAACTATCTGGCTGAGGAGATTTACGTCTTTACCCCAGATGGAGCTGTCCGTTCTCTTCCCAAAGATTCAGGACCGATTGACTTTGCCTATGAAATCCATACCAAGGTTGGTGAAAAAGCGACTGGTGCCAAGGTCAATGGTCGTATGGTTCCTCTGACAACCAAGTTAAAAACTGGGGATCAGGTTGAAATTGTCACCAACCCGAATTCATTTGGTCCTAGCCGTGACTGGCTCAATATGGTCAAGACCAGCAAGGCGCGTAACAAGATTCGTCAGTTCTTTAAAAACCAAGATAAGGAACTGTCAGTCAACAAGGGTCGTGAGATGTTGATGGCCCAGTTCCAAGAAAACGGCTATGTGGCAAATAAATTCATGGACAAGCGCCACATGGACCAAGTTCTACAAAAGACCAGCTACAAGACAGAAGAATCCCTCTTTGCGGCTATTGGTTTTGGAGAAATTGGAGCTATTACTGTCTTTAACCGTCTGACTGAAAAGGAACGTCGTGAGGAAGAACGTGCCAAGGCCAAGGCGGAGGCAGAAGAACTTGTCAAGGGTGGCGAAGTCAAGGTTGAAAACAAAGAAACCCTCAAGGTCAAGCATGAGGGTGGTGTGGTCATTGAAGGTGCCTCAGGTCTCCTAGTGCGGATTGCCAAGTGTTGTAATCCTGTTCCTGGTGACGATATTGTCGGCTATATTACCAAGGGCCGTGGTGTGGCTATTCACCGTGTGGACTGTATGAACCTGCGTGCCCAAGAAAACTACGAGCAACGTCTCCTTGATGTGGAATGGGAAGACCAGTACTCAAACTCAAATAAGGAGTATATGGCCCATATTGATATTTACGGTCTCAACCGTACAGGACTGTTGAACGATGTACTGCAAGTTCTTTCAAACACAACCAAGAATATATCAACAGTCAACGCCCAACCAACTAAGGATATGAAGTTTGCCAATATCCATGTGTCCTTTGGCATTGCCAACCTCTCTACATTGACCACGGTTGTGGACAAGATTAAGAGTGTGCCAGAAGTCTACTCTGTCAAACGGACTAACGGTTAATTGCCCGAGCTCTTACTAGAAAGGCTATTATGAAAATCATTATCCAACGGGTTACAAAAGCCCAAGTGAGTATCGAAGGTCAGATTCAGGGGAAAATCAATCAGGGGCTCTTATTGCTGGTTGGTGTAGGACCAGAGGACCAAGAGGAAGATTTGGACTATGCTGTGAGAAAGCTTGTCAACATGCGGATTTTTTCAGACGCAGAAGGCAAGATGAACCTGTCTGTCAAAGATATTGAAGGAGAACTCCTTTCTATTTCTCAGTTTACCCTCTTTGCGGATACTAAGAAAGGCAATCGTCCAGCCTTTACAGGTGCAGCCAAGCCTGATATGGCATCAGACTTCTATGACGCTTTCAATCAAAAATTAGCGCAAGAAGTACCCGTTCAGACAGGTATCTTTGGAGCGGATATGCAAGTTGAGCTGGTCAATGACGGACCAGTTACCATTATCCTAGATACTAAAAATAGATAAGAAAGACCAAGCCCAGTCGGCTTGGTTTTTCTCATCTATCATAAAATACTCCAAAATGAAATCGTTTCTTGATAGGCTTTTGGGAAGTCTCTTTTCAGTCTTTGGCTTATGCGATAGGAAGAGATGAGATGTCCTAGGATTAGGAGAGTTCCCTGAAGGAGAAGTGGCACACCACTCAAACATATCAAGGAGACAATCATCAGGCTATCCCATAGAAGGATTTGTAAGGCAAAATGCCAGAATTTTGGTCTAATCTGGGAATAGAGGTGACTAAAGTGGTCACAAAGCTGGTTTGAAAGATAGGCCAATAGCACAGGGTGAAAGAAAATGAGCCAACCACTATAAATTAAAATCCAATCCCAAGTGAGCCCCTCTTTAAATGTCAAAAATGCCAGCATAATTCCATCGATGGCAAGGAGCTCAATGGTTTTGATGAAGATGATTTTTTTCATGCTAAAACCTCCTTTTTTCATCTGTTAGTGACGTAATATTGAATATAATTATTATACAATATTTAGTTGGAGTGTGAAAGCGTTTACTATCTTTTTTCTTTGAAACAAAGTATAAATTTCTAATTATCTTTTTATATTTTCTTAAATGCTCGTAAAGCCTTATTCTATGTGCTTTCGAGTATTTTTACTGTAGGAAGATACTTCACGTTTCTTTGCATATTTCCTCATGTCTTAGCTGTCAGAAGTGGTAAATAAGTAGTAAATTCATTTGTACTACTAAGCAACAAGACGCTCCTGTTGCTTCTCTTTATTCAAGCGTTTCATTTCTGCCATTGCAGAATCGAATGTTGCATGTGCGTAATAGTTCAGCGTCATGGCTATATTAGCATGTCCCATAATGTACTGTAATGCCTTTGGATTCATTCCTGCATTTGCATAGTTGGTACAGAATGTATGTCGCAAACTATGTGGAGTGATGTGTGGCAATTTATCCTCGTTATACTTATTGTATTTCTTAACAAGACCTTTCATCATGCCGTTGTAATCACTTGCCACTTTTGGATAGTTCTTTCTATTAAGAAAGAGGAAATCACTATATCCATCAATCTCAACACGCTTATCATTCTTTCGATTCGCTAACACTCGCTTAAATGCTTGATAGGCTTCTTCAACCATAGGAACTTGACGTTCGCCACTTTTGGTCTTTGGTGTTTCAATGTAGTACCCAATTTCAGTATCTCTCAATAGCTGATGGTCTATATTGACAAGACGATTCTCAAAATCTAAATCTGGAAGTGTCAAACCACCAAACTCTGAAATACGAAGACCTGTTTTTAAGAGTATCAGAATTTCATCATAATTTTTGCTGTAGGTTTTATCAGCTTTTGCAAAGGCTAACAGTTTTTCTTCCTGTTCTTCTGTTAGTACGGTCTTAGGGACAGTATCATCATCAAGAACTGCTTTCAGTTGAAAGTCAAATGGATTCTTCCGAACACAATCATCTTGTATAGCAATATAGAATGAAGCCTTTAAAGAACGTTTGTAGTTATTGATGGTTTGATAAGCATAACCATTTTCACTCATTCTAATAGCCCATTCTTTAGCGTCTGATGGCTTAATACTGTCAATACTTCTTACACCTAACTTGTCTTTCTTCAAAATATCCATAAGATATTTGCGTCCAGTTTCAGTGTTTTTTCTAACCTTTGGTCTTTGAGCGTTCTGTTTTGCGTAAAGCTGGCAGAGTGTCATTTTCTTTCCTACAACATCAATACCATCATGAATGTCTTTCTGTAACTCTGCGATTTTCTCTCTAAGTGAGATACAATCACGCTTTCCTGCTGGTACTCGGTCTGTAGCCACAAGTTTCCACGAGTAAACAAATTGCGGTTCTCCAAATGAATCTATATATTTGTATAAGTATCTTCCGTCTTTTCGTTGGCTCTCTCCAGTCTTTAAGATTCGACCTTTATTGTCACGTCTTTTTTCTGACATGGCATTTGCTCCTTTCCTTTATGGAAAGAGCCTTGATACGACTTAATACTATTTTATCATATACAAGACCCTTTGGCGACGCTAGATTGCGTCCAATGTATCTATAATTTTTTCAAATTGTTTTCGTTTAATCTGAATACGATTGCCATTCATAATCAGCCAATTTGCATTTTTATTTTCCTCTGCCAAGCGTCGTAGCTTGTTTTCGCCAATACGAAAATATTTTGACGCTTCTTCAATGGTTAGGGTATAACGTTCCCAAATAGGAATGTCAGTCTGCTTCATAAAATCCTCCTTTCCAAATCACTTATTTGGATTTCATAAAAGTTGTTTTACCAGCAATCGAACAGCTTTAGCAAAGCTCACGGGAGTTCCACCCCTGCATGGTTCTCATGTAGCCATACTCATTGCCTGCGACGGTTTTATCACGCTCGGACTATTGACTGTATGGGAGTATCATTATCACGATAAGAATGTCGTTGCAGGCAATCCTGCTAAAGATTGCTTCTCGGATCACTAACATGAATCGCTCGCTATCTTTATAAGATAGGTCATGGCGGTTAGTTCCGTTGGCTCTTTTCTTATCGAAACGTATTCGATTACTTTTATTCAGTTTTCAAAGAACAATGGCTCGTTAGCCTATCAAAACACATTGAAAGCTCAATATGCTTTGGTGGAATAACAAACCTCCCTGTTCGGGAAGCGTGGAATGGTTTAGCACGCTTCCACGAAAGGAGAGAGGATATTACTTAATTTCAAATGACAAAATCTTTGTAATCAGTCTGGTTTCCATTCTTCCACGTAAGACTTCATCAACGACCATACTTTGATTGCCATATTCATCTTTCATAAGTCGTAGGGAACGCTTCGTTATGTACCCTCTGTAATGATGTAGAATCTGGTTAATCGCTTCGGTATCGCCATCTGTTGCCTTTACAATGAGAGGAAAGGGAATCATAGGATATTGTGTTTTCATTCTTCAAATTCCTCCATAAACTTTTTAATTAAGGCTAGTCCACTGGTTCTATGCCGATAGACAGTAGAACGGTTCAATTTCAACAGGTCTGCAATTTCTGAATCGCTCATGTCCATAAAGTAAAACAGCAGTAGAATTTCACGTTTCTTGTCTGGCAACTCACGTAATGCTTCACTCAACAAATCATTTTCAACGCCTACTGATAACCCATTGAGTGTAAAAATCTGAAAGTCAGTTGAATAGTTATCTGTTGTCGCAAACTGGCTAACAAGATAATCGCCAACATCCGAAAAGGACACCTCACGCTTTGCAATCCTTGAAAGATAAAGCATATAATTCTTTCGCTCGTCTTCCATAGCACGTTTACAGATATAGTCAAACTGATTTTCTATTGTGGTCTGAAAAGAAGATGGTTTCATGTTTCTCACCCCCTTTCTGTCTAGGAAAGGAAGTGAGCCTTGCTCGTTTATCTCCTTTCACTCTTAGTCCCAATGTGAAAGGGGGATTTGTTGCATTACTGATAAATAAACTTTGTAAAAAAGTTCTGAATAGCCAAAAAAGCATATAAACAGATTTATTTCTCTGTTTACATGCTTCTGTTATTCTATCTATATGATTTATAAAACCACATTGGTGGACGTACTTATCTATTGCAGATAGACGACTTTTTTTGACAAGAACCCAATGTAAGGAAATTTATTGTATATGATGTACTTCATGGCGACGTTGACCTCCAACAAACCGCCATTTGGAAGTAATATACAATATTTTAACAGCGTAAATAGCACTACCATATAACGGTTTTTTTTATTGGCGTTTAGTAGTGCTTTTTATTAAATATAAACCTATAAACCATATAACACGTTTTTCTATACCTGTTTTTAATTCAGTAGGAACAATAAAATGTATAGAGGTGGTCTACTATGCGTAAAAAAGAAGATAAATATGATTTTAGAGCCTTTGGTTTAGCCATTAAAGAAGCTCGATTGAAACGAGGTTTAACTCGTGAACAAGTGGGAGCATTGATTGAAATTGACCCACGGTACTTAACTAATATTGAAAATAAAGGGCAACACCCCAGCATACAAGTTCTTTATGACCTTGTATCGTTACTTCATGTTTCCGTTGATGAATTTTTCTTACCTGGGGTCCCGAGCGCTTAGTGGGAATTTGTATCGATAAGGGGTACAAATTCCCACTAAACCAATGTTTCAAGGCCTATTTATTTTTTATATTCAATTCTCTTAAGTGTTTAGGAATAGATAACAAGTCAAATTTATACTCTCCAAGAAAAGTGATATGCTCCCAATTAATAGGAGATACATGCTTCATATACTTAGTTACTTCGGGATCTATTTTGACGAGATAATTATAAGCTGCTTGTAAGTAGACGGCGTTCCATATACTTATTGCATTTATTAACACATTAAGCGCACTAGCACTTTGAAGTTGTCGGCGAATATCGCGCTCCATAAATTTTCCGCGTCGCCCAAAAAATAGTTCTCTAGCTAAAGCATTAATCGCTTCTGTCTTATTTAGTCCATGAGTGATCCTTCGCCGTAGCTCACTATCTGTAATATAATCTATCATAAAAATGCTCTTTTCAATGCGACCTAGTTCTCTCAGTGCAAGAGCTACTCTATTCTTACGTGCGTATGAGCCTAGCTTTCCTAATAGTAAAGAACTAGATACTTTTCCTGTTTGAATCGAATAGGCGATTCGTTTAATTTCATCATAGTTTTCTTCAATAATTTTTACATTGATTTTTCCGCTTATATCTTCTGATAAGTTAGGGTAGTAGGAAGGTGATTTGATAGAAAATAATTGTGATTTTTTTATATTTCTGATGCGAGGTTCAAAATCAAAGCCTAGTAATGCGGTCATTCCAAACACCTGATCAGAATACCCATTTGTATCAGTAAAATGTTCCTCAATATCTAGATCTGTTTCATGATAAAGTAGGCCATCAAGGGTATGAGTAGCTTCCCTTGTATTAGTTGAAGCAACCTCGATATGATGAGTCGTATGCCTATCATTTATTGATCGAATCATTGTAGCTCCTTTTTCCATACTTTTGTAATGTGGATTAACATCGGATTTTAGAGCTGAGACGCCCACTGGGACGCGCATTCCGTCTGAAGCAGTGGTTTTTCCTTCACCCCAAAAGTCTGCAACAGGAAGCTTTAACTGATAATTAACCAAAACAGATTGAGCACGAGTCAGAGCTTCTTTATAAAAGCGCCATTGTTTGGCATTGGCTAACTGAGAATAAGAAATTCCAGGAGTTGATTGGGCCATTTTTTCAAGACCAATATTCATCCCTAAACCCAGCAAAGCAGCAAAAATAATTTTTCTTTCTTGTTCACTCGGCGGTTTCCCTGTAGAATCATGACTAAATTCTTGTGAAAAGTTGGTCCAACTGTCCACCTCAATTAAAAGATCACTAAGCCTTATCTTAGGAATTATTGAATAAAGTTTTTTTCTATATATTTCTGCTTCGCTAGGTGTAACTTTTTCCAACTTTTTAAGGTTTGCTCTTGAAATTCTCTTATCAACTGTCGAATAAAATTGAAGCTGTAAATCTAAAATTATTTCCCGATCCTTTAAATAGTCCTCAAACGTGTCTGGAATAGTTTCTGAATCAATACAAGCAGATAAATCAACTAAGTAATCATCAATATTTCGATGGATCATACTTCCTTCAACTGAAATATCTCCTGATCGAATATTGTTCTTTAGCTCGGTGAAAGCTACTAACTCATAGTAAGACCGATCTATTTTCCCCTCTTCTGGCCGAACAAGGCTTTTCCATTTTTTACTCACAAAATCAGTAGAAGTATCTGCCGGTATTTTTCTTTTACCACTATTGTGTAAATCAGTTAGTTGAGTTAGGGCCATGAGGACTGGATTTGCTGCCGGAGTTGCTTTGAACGAAAGGGTCCTCAATAACATTGGCGTGTATCTTCGGAGGTAATTAGCTTTATTTCGAACCATTTCTAAATAGCCATGATTTTTATTACCTGTAATTTTTTTAGCTTCTTCTCCATCTTGTACTAAATCTTCCCAAGGCATGATTCGTTCAATTTCGTCAAAAGGATTACTATCATTATCTTTTGCAAAGTGAAGAGCATCAATTAAAGAAGCATAATGTTCCAATTTTTTAGTAGCCAATTTTCCTTTTTCTTTTAACTGTTCTTGTGAATCACGTGTCCCTTTGCGTTTAATACTTGCTAAAATGCGGTCATTAATCTCAATCAGTTGATCGATCAGATATTGATGATGATTGACTAAAAAAGCAATAAGTAAAGAGTATCTTTTTTCAAGCTCAAAACGGGAGAAGTCATATGCATCATAATTTTCCCCTAGTCTAGCTAGCTGAAGAAACCTGTTCCGATTAATATGGGAGACATTAATTGTCCCGAGTCCCATGGAAGCAATCACTTCCACTTTTTTACAAATACTCATAAAGCTTTCTGGATTTGCCTTACCTGGAATGTCTTTTAGCCAAGCGAGTTTAGTTATTTTCGTCTCTTCATAAATTTGAAACAAACTCTCTAGTTTTTCAATTTGTATATCTGTTAATGAACAGAGTAATATTGAAAATAAGTTGTTTTCTGCTTTATCTCGACAGCGGCTTATAATGTCTTCAAGTGTAGCTATAGATGGAAAAATAATTCTTTTTCGAGTTAAGAAATCAATTGTTTTTTTCATTAGATAGATAGAGTCATCATTTTCTAAAGCTAGTTCAATTAAATATTCTATTAACTGTTTTTGTGTATTAGCACTACCGAATCGATGATAGTTGAATACTTCTAAGATCTCGTTGAAGTGATTTGCACGTGTATTTCTATGATCATATGAATTTAAATCAATTGCATCAAGATGGAGCTGTCGACTCACATAAGAAGTTAGTCTGGTTGATTTAATCGGCCAATTACTTAAAGAACACCCAGGATACCGGGCCAAACAAAGTTGTATCGCAAATCCTAGTTTATTGACCTTTCCACGGTGTTGATTAATAACCTCCAGATCATAATCAGAAAAACTAAAATACGCTTTAAAATCCTCTTCTGATAAGTGGTCTACAGAAAGAAGTTGTTCACGCTGTGAAGTAGTTAAAATTCTTTTCATAGCCATATCTTAAGCATTCCTTTTATTGAGGTAACGGTAAAAGGTTGTTTTGCTTAATTTAGAGGCATCAAGAATTTGACGAATAGAATACTCTTTGCTGTCATACATTTTTAAAGCTAAATCAATTGATAGCTTACCTTTACTTGGACGGCCCCCTTTTTTTCCTCGGACTCTGGCTGCCTTAAGACCAGAGTTAGTTCGTTCAATAATAATATCCCGTTCCAGTTCTGCTAAACTAGCCATAACTCGGAAAAAGAATCTTCCCATAGACGTTGAAGTATCTACGTTATCTTGAATAGATATAAAATTGACACTAAGTTCTTCAAATAATTCAGAAAGTTCAATCAAATGTTTAGTTGATCGTGAAATTCGATCTAACTTGTAAATGACAACAGAATCTCCTTCACGTAGTAGGTTGATCATTTCTTCTAATTGCGGTCGGTCTTTTTTCGCACCAGTTACTTTTTCTTGAAATAATTTATCAATTCCATAATGAGTAAGTGCATCAATTTGTAAACTAAGATTTTGATCATCCGTACTCACTCGAGCATAGCCAAAAATCATAAAAAAACCTCCTTAATTTTATAATTTAAATGTACCATAACTCATTAAGTATAACTATATAGGAACTATGAAAAAGGAACGGATTTTGGTACTTGATTTACTTAAAAAACATTTAGAAAAAGCAGGAAAATGAAAAGGTACCATAAACGGTCGTTTATGGTACCATTCAAATTTATCCTTATTGTACAAAATAACAGCGAAATTTTTAAATCTATTCCTTATCGATACAAATTCCCCGTAGGCGCTAGGGACCTCTTTAGCTCCTTGGAAGCTGTCAGTAGTATACCTAATAATTTATCTACATTCCCTTTAGTAACGTGTAACTTTCCAAATTTACAAAAGCGACTCATAGAATTATTTCCTCCCGTTAAATAATAGATAACTATTAAAAATAGACAATACTTGCTCATAAGTAACGGTACTTAAATTGTTTACTTTGGCGTGTTTCATTGCTTGATGAAACTGATTTTTAGTAAACAGTTGACGATATTCTCGATTGACCCATTTTGAAACAAAGTACGTATATAGCTTCCAATATTTATCTGGAACATCTGTGGTATGGCGGGTAAGTTTTATTAAGACACTGTTTACTTTTGGTTTAGGATGAAAGCATTCCGCTGGCAGCTTAAGCAATTGCTGAATCGAGACTTGAGTGTGCAAGAGCAACCCTAGTGTTCGGTGAATATCCAAGGTACGCTTGTAGAATCCTTCTTCAACAATCAGATAGATGTCAGACGCATGGCTTTCAAAAACCACTTTTTTAATAATTTGTGTGCTTAAATGGTAAGGAATATTCCCAACAATTTTATACCTCTGTTTGTTAGGGAATTGAAACTGTAGAATATCTTGGTGAATTAAAGTGACACGAATGTTCAGTTTTAATTTTTCTGACGATAAGTTGAATAGATGACTGTCTAATTCAATAGACGTTACCTGTTTACTTATTTTAGCCAGTTTCGTCGTTAAATGCCCTTTACCTGTTCCAATTTCGTAAACGGTATCGGTTTCTTTTAAATTCAATTGTTTTATTATTTGGTTGAGTACTTTTTCACTCGTTAAAAAGTTTTGAGAATATTTTATATTTTTGTTCATGTAATCACTCCTGAAGTGATTACATCTATAAATAAATACAGAAGTTAAACGATTTGTTTGTAATTTTAGTTATCTGTTTAAAAAGTCATAAGATTAGTCACTGGTAGGAATTAATCTAACGTATTTATTTATCTGCGTAATCACTGTTTTTAGTCTGTTTCAAAACAGTAGATGTTTTATCTACATTACGCATTTGGAATACCAACATGACGAATCCCTCCTTCTTAATTACAAATTTTTAGCATCTAATTTAACTTCAATTCCTATTATACAAAATTTTAAGATAATGCACAATCAACACACTCTTAAGTTTGCTTCTAAGTCTTATTTCCATAACTTTAGGGTTAACCATACGCAAGACCAATCACTCTCGGACAATACTCATGATTTTAATGATAAAATCCATGTTAAACCCATAGATAAGAAATACACCTGCAATAACCGTTACCTGTTTGTGCCAATTTAAAAATGCACCACTTTTTTATAATTAAAACGGTTGAAAACTGTACCACTAATAACTCACAATAGAGAGATGTCACCGTCAAGTTAAATGTACAAAATAACAGCGAAATTTTTAAATCTATTTCTTATCGATACAAATTCCTCGTAGGCGCTCGGGACCCCTACCTGCTAATAACTTGGTAAAAAGCACCCGACGATTACAGATAGAGAAATACATGGATAGCTTTACAGACAAAGAACTATCCTTAATGGAATCTTTAGCCAGCGGTATCAACGAAGCAAGAAACATCGAAGACTAATTAAAAGAATCCATACATAACGGAAAGAGCCGATAAAATGAGATTGTATTAATCTCATTTTATCGGCTCTGCGTCTTTGCGTCTGGCTCTGTAATCACAGTTACTTTGAACTGCTTTATTTCAATTAAATTTTCTTGTCTGCATTTCGGACAATAGAGGGGGAATTTTTTTAATTCAGTATCTTCCCTTATCTTTAATCGTGTTTTATTTCCACATACAGGACACAATATCCACTTGTAGTTTATAATAACTATCTCCTCCTTTACACTTTAATTCAAATCTTTATTAAAAAATATTTCATCTTATTTAACAAGAAACCATATTTATATAACAACATAAAATACACTAAGTTATTTTATTGAACATATATCGTACTTTATCTATCCGACTATTTGGACGACGGGGCTGGCAAACAGGTTCACCGGTAGTAACATGGTACCCTTTTAACTCTGTTAAACAAACACTACGTCCATTTGTAAAGAAAGTTAAATCACTACGATATTCTTGAATACACCGAGCAGGGATTTCTCCACTAAGAATGACCTCATTATTTTTCAATTGAGTGTCTACGATGTTCGCACAATATTTAGGAGCATCGTTGTATGCTCGTGAAAGATATTCCTGTGGCGCATAAATTTTAAAACTAAGATATGGCTCTAACAATTCTGTTCCAGCTTTTTTTAAGACTTGTTCCAATACAATAGGAGCAAGCATCCGAAAATCTGCTGGAGTACTAACAGGGCTATAGTATAAACCGTACTTAAAACAGATTTTACAATCCGTCACATTCCAACCATATAATCCTTGTTCGCAACCATAGCGTATCCCTTCCATAACTGCATTTTGAAATGATTGATTTAAGTATCCAAGAGAAACCGAGCTCTCATACTGCATTCCACTTCCCAACGGAAGCGGTGATACAGATAAACCAATGGAAGCCCAGAAAGGATTTGGCGGCACTTCGATGTGAATGGTATATTCTGCATTTTTTAACGGTCTCTCCATATAAATGACTGTAGGCTCTTTTAGTTCTATCTCCACATGATACTTTTCTTGCAACAGTGCACTAATCACTTCCATTTGTACTTTCCCTAAGAAAGAAAGTATAATTTCATGTGTCGTAGAATCCACGTAATATCGTAGAAGCGGATCACTATCTGAGATTTCCAAAAGGGCATCAAGCAACATTTCTCTCTGTTCAGGTTTACTCGGTTCAACAGTTGTTTGTAGTAGAGGGTGCGGATTTTCAATCTTTTTTCTCTGTGGCAATAGTTTTGTATCTCCAAGAACACTATTTAACTTCAAAAACTCATTCTGCAAAATAACAATTTCCCCGGAATAAGCCTTATCAATTTTACATAATTCACCATTTATTGAAGTATACATTTCTGTAATTTTTATTTTTTCCTTTTCCGATATTCTAACCGAATCTCGCAAATGCAGTACGCCACTATAAAGACGTATATATGCAAGACGCTGTCTTTTTTCCGAATACTCAATTTTGAAAACTTTTCCGCAAAGTTCAGACTGACCTCGATGTGTTGATGAATAAAATTTATTCGTAATCACTTCTATAAGGTTATCAATCCCTATATTGTTTTTTGCACTTCCGTGATAAACAGGGAACAGAGAACAATTCTGAAATCTTATGCTTTCCTCTTGTTCGAGTTCCAATGCTTCTAATGATTTACCGGACATATATTTCTCTAAAAGGTCATCGTTTCCCTCTATTACCGTATCCCATTGTTCAGATTCGGTAAAGTTCGTCACACACATATTAGGATACAGTTCTACCTTCTGTTTGATTACAATTTCGGCAGAAAGTTTCTCTTTAATATCCTGATAAACCGTTGATAAATCAATTCCATTTTGGTCAATCTTATTGATAAAAAAGATTGTGGGAATCCCCATTTTCCTAAGTGCATGAAATAATATACGAGTTTGTGCTTGTACGCCATCTTTTGCAGAAATCAGTAGAATTGCCCCATCTAAAACTGATAATGAACGATATACTTCTGCTAAGAAATCCATATGTCCTGGCGTGTCTATGATGTTCACCTTCGTATTTTCCCACTGAAAAGAGGTTATTCCTGTCTGAATTGTAATTCCTCTCTGACGTTCTAAAAGCGTATTATCCGTCCTCGTTGTACCTTTGTCCACGCTTCCTAATTCTGTAATCGCTCCACTGTTATATAATAAGCTTTCTGTTAAGGTAGTTTTTCCTGCATCAACATGAGCTAAAACTCCAATATTAATAATTTTCATGTGATTTTCCTCCATTCAAAAACCCAAAAGGGCATAAAAATCCCAGTGATAAATACTTTTATCACTGGGATTTTTATGCATAACCATAGGCATACAAAGCATACAGATATTCTCCGGATACTTTAGAATCACATGATAAAGGTATTCTTAAACTGGGTACAAAAAACTAAGCCCTCCTAAAAAAGGACATCCAATTATTTGTTCCCACTATCAAATTGACAGTTTATTTAAGAATACCTTGCCGCATATTTATTAACTCCTTTTAAATAGATACTTAAATAATAGCACGTAAGAGCATATTTGTCAAGGAATCTCCAATTTTTTATCAAAGAGAGTACGTGATTACAAAATAGCTGTAATAATGTACCAATATTTGTTATTCTATAATCTTCCAATTACTCCCGTTCTTTTCAAGTACCAAATCAAATTGAGATACCTGCGTTGCTTTGGTCTGCTGGTCGATATACTCCACTGTCAGCGATACCGTGACTTGATTATCCTTACGATTGTGAATAGGATTTACCAGTTCTTGAAAGATGTACTCTTTTCCGATTGGTTTTAATATCCCGTCATTCACATAGTAGGAAAGTTCACTGGCTGTCGCTGTAGGATAGAGCTTGAAGAACGTCGTTAAAAACTCATTGATTTCATTGGTTGTAATGGAATCAACCGTCCCCTCACTTTCAATGGCTTTTGGTTTATAACTTGATTTCTTAGGTATGTTGGTAATGGTCGGATTCTTAACCAGTACCATATTTCCAGAACCATCTACATAGACACTCACTATATAAGCAGAGTGGACGGTCTTTGTATTTTCTCCCTCTGTAATGAGCTGGTCTACACTGTAGGTTACATTAAACTCATTGTCGCCAGTTGGCTCTACCGTCCATATCTGAAATCCTCTTACAGAAGACGATACAGGAATATCTTTGCGTACTGTATCAACATTGAGAGCTTGAAGTTCATCTGTCAGATAGCCTTTTAGACTTTCCATTCGATTATCAATGGACTTATCGGATTGCTCCCATGAATAGTAGACTTTCGCAAAGTTCTCTACAAAATTTTCTACATGATGAGTATCAACGTATTCCTTTTCTATGATAGTTGTTTCGTGAATAGTATGAGTATCTATAGCTGTAAAGTGCTTGAATATCGCAAAGCTGAAACTAAGCCCTAAAAGTACCCACAAGGCAATCACAACCTTTTTATGAGGATTGACCTTATAGTAGACACGAGGTTTCTTTTCCTTTGGTATCTGTTTTTCTTTATTCTGATTTTTTCTAAATTTCATCATTAAATCTTCCTTTCTCATTGTTTGATTCGTCCTGCTCCCACTAAATGCTGTTGCCAGTAGGGGCTTGTTAAGTCGGCATAACCGATTGGGTCGCCTGCATGAAACATACGGTTATTGCCAAGGTATATCCCAACATGAGTAATATAAGAGCCAGCGTTATAGGTAGAATGAAAGAAAACCAAATCGCCAGCTTGTGCTTCCGATAGTGGGATATGCTGGGTCACATCATATTGCTGTTGTGCGGTTCGTGGTAAGTTAATTCCAGCTTTTCCATACGTCCATTGTGTCAGTCCGCTACAATCAAAAGAAGTAGTCGGGGAAGCTCCACCGTAAACGTATCGCCAGCCCTCATATTTCAGTGCTTCGTCCATGATGGCTTGTACCGTATCATCATCAAACTCTGTTGTGACAAGATACTGCGTTACCAGTTGCACATAAAACATATTGCCATAGTTGTATCGCCAGCCCCCATTGATAGGTATGGCTATGGGATTGGGGTAAGACACTTTTTCGCCACCTGAATACTCTTTTGAGAAACTTTGAGCCAGTTCAAAGGTATATTTATTTCCACGATTAGCCACATACCCTAAGAAACCACCACCATAATTGTAGGACTGGATAACCGATTCTAAATCTACACTGAGCCTTTCGCTACTGGCTAATAATTCACTGAAATACTTCACACCTTGCTTAATGGATTCTTCTGTACTCAATGAATTAGGTGGAAGACCGAGGGATTCCGAGGACTGCATAACATCTTCCGCAGTACCGCCCGATTCCACCTGTATAATCGCAAGAAGTATGTTGACATATTCTTCAACGCCATATTCTTTGGCATATTTTTCTACCATAGGCTTATGAGCCAGCACTTCTGCGGAAACATTCACACCTCCATAATGAATATTGGAAATTCCGCTGTCCTGTTCATCTGAAAATAAAATGGCAACAAACAGAAGCAGTGAGAAGACCATCAAGAATAATCCAGAACCACCAATCACTAAAGTTTTCAACTTCATGGTTTCTTACCGACTTTCTTAATGGTGGCGGTTTTGATTGGTGGTCTACTTCTTGTATTTTGTAGTGGTACTCTTTGAACAGTAGACGGACGTTCTTTTGTGATTGGACGTTGTGAAGTTCTATCTGCTGTAGTGGTTGAAGTTGCTGGCTTTTGAACGATTTTTTCTTGAACGGTATTGCCTTGGCGTTCCACTTTTGGACTTGAAAAATCGGACTTAACTGCTGGACGCTCTTGTTTGGCTTGTTGAGATTCCTTATATGAAGTCTGAATATTAGACTGTTTTGAGGTCTGTTCATCATGATATTGTTCTTGTCTTGTAGTCGGTCTTTCATGAACAGAAGAAGCAGGCTGTTTTTTCTGTTTGACCTGTTCCATTTCAGAGCGACGCTTCGCAATGGTTTTTCGCCTTTGTTCCTGCTGTTCCTTGCGTCCACTGGCTCTGTCCGCTTTGGTTTGAGAAATACTACTGGTTAAATCACGGACATTCTCTTTTACTTTGGATTTTCCTTGATATACTGCATATCTTGCATTGGTCGGCAAATCTTTAACCTGTTCTTTCAAACCACTAGCAGTGTCTACCATTCTGTCTTTGGTATCAGCTACTGTACCGATGGTTTGACCGATACGTTTTCCAAGTGTTGATTTTTCCTTTCCGTCTGGTCGGGAGTGATCTGCTTGTGTCCTTGCAGAACTCCCCGAACCCGACTGTCCTTTTTTACCTGTAACAATGGCAGACCCAGCCCCTAGAGTAGTCATGGAACGTCCAAGTTTCCGCTGTAGACGGTGCATGTGAGCGTGCATAAGCATACGAGGTTTTCTCATCACACGACTTCCCACACTTTGAGAATCGTTACTCTGTAGAGAAAACATACTCATTAAATCGCCCAGCTTGAAGTAGATTCCTGCAAAGGTCACAATCTGTAGAAAAGCAATCAAAAAGAACGGATAACCAGCCGATAAGGTATAGAGCATGGTTGAAATACTAAATGCTGTCGTAATAATCAATGTGATTCCAGCTCGTGTCAAAATGGTATTAAAGAGCTTTGTTATGGCTCGTTTTGACATACCATCAAATGATGGAATCATGCTTAAAATAAAGCTCACAGGCAGAAACATAGCATAGATGATAAAAAGTACCTGCGAGAAAATCATGATTCCTGTTAATAGGAATACAAATATGGAAATCCCAATATTGAAGACAAATAGGAAGAAGACTGTACCTAAACGGTTAATGGTCTTTGTAATGGTTAGATTGGTATTGCTTCTGTCTTCAATTTCTTCCGCAACAATTTTTTCTCTGTCTTCGCCATTGTTGGAATCTGGGCTGGTGGAGAGCAGGCTTTCCACACGGTCAATACCGATACTTTCAATGTCTGAACTGTTGTATTGAAGCAGTAGCCACGGTTGCTGAACCTGTATGGAAAACAGGCTATCTCTGATTAAGTCCACGCTGTCCTTGCCTTGACTATCGGAATGGGGCATGACAATCTTCGTGCCAAGTGATAAACTGGCATTACTGATGTCTGATGAAAAGTCATTGATTTTTTTAATGTAGTCGGGAGCGTAGGCAATAAAGGAAGCCGATAGGATAAACACCAGCACAAAATTCATAATGGCATGAATTGCCTTTGTGGTTTCTCTCTTTATCAGTCCCGTATAGGCAACATAAACCCCAAGAACCAAAATCAAGAGTAAGAGGAATCCAACATAGAAACCCTCTGTTGAAAATCCGTTTGCACTCACACCAGCTAAGGTCTGCATATTCTTACCAATGGAATCTGCTGTAGCGGAAATGAAGTCTAAGGAATAGGCTTCCTGTACTAAGTAACCTGTCGCATTGGAAACATACAAACTGATTGTCCAAATAAAATTGGTAATGGCATATAGTCCATACATGACCTGTTTTCCAATCCCGTCCGACCAGTTCCACGGAAGCCAGCCCCAGCTATTATCCACATAAAAATCCAGTTGATAGTTTTCAAGTGGGTATCGGCTGTATTCATTTGCCACATTGACCGTATCATCTACCAAGCCCGCAGCTTGAACCACCGTTCCCAGCATGGCTAAAAGAAAAATGGCAATCACAAGTGTGAAAGCCACTGTCATTGCCACTTTACCTAGACGTTTCAGCGTCCAGTTTGATTTTATTCTGTTTACTATTGATGGTTTCACATTTACACCTCTTTTCGCACAGGTGGTCTGGTATCAAAGGCATGGAGCAGTTCTTCAAATACAGGGTGGAACTGTATCACACCGACACGACCATATAAATCACTGATAAGGCATTGCCCGTTTTCCAAATCACGCAATCGCTTCTGATTGTTTTCGTCCTCTGGGTCTACACCAAAAAAGGCTAAGGTCTTTTTAATCTCGTTAAGGTCAGTGGAACGAAATGCAAATTTTAAGCCGAGGTTATTTTTCAGTTTTTCATCTAAGAGGTCGTCTGTATTTTGGGTCACGAAATATACCCCAGCGTTCATAGCACGACCAGCCCGAACCAGCTTCATAGATAGTGTTTTTCCTTGTGCTACCTGTAAAAAGCTCCATGCTTCGTCTAAATCTACAATCTTGAAAATGCTTCGGTCTGTATGGATAAAGTCTAAAGCAAAGGTACTAATGACAATCAGCATAGCAACGGATAAAAGCTCCATAGTGGTATATTCCTCAAAGGAAGTTTCCTTGTCGGGAAGTACCAAGTCCGCAACCTGTATAATGTTCAGTTGTTTTTCTAAGCTGATAGACTGCTCCACATAACCATTACTGAATAATAAATGTGCAAAGTCATAGTCTGTAAAACTTTCGATATGGTCGGCTATACTGGTACTTAGTGGCGTATTCTCAACCCGTAATTCCTCAATCACTTTCATCAACCCTCGTACTTCACTATTGGTTACTGCACGAATGGCTTTTCTAAGGATTGGGAAGCGTTCCCCATCACGAGAGGAAATCCCCGTAAGGAATGTCAGAATATCAATAGCCAGTGATTCAGAATCTTTGGGATTTTTCATAATCACATAAGGGTCAAGTAAGCCTTTGTTTTTCTCATCAGAAGTCAGAGTGACGATATTGATTTCATGGGAAATCTCTGGCAAGGTTTCTTTCCATCTGCCACGTTCTGCTTTTGGGTCTACAATCACTGCTTGTGCCCCATAAAGCACCGCATAATAGACGATAAGGTTATTCGCAAAGGATTTACCACCACCCAGCGAACCAACAAAAGCCGACGCTAACGCATTGGTTACTGAACCCTTAACCCCTTGACTGGCAAGAGCAGGTTTCAGATAGACATTGCGTCCAGTATCTAAGCTGTAGCCAACATAAATCCCCTCATTTTCCCCCAGCATTTGAGTAGCACCAAAACCTAAACCAGCGAGGAAATCAGAGGTCACGTATTGAATATAATCATTCATATAACGCTTGCTGGCAGGTAAAAATTCTTCATGTAAGCCGAGCATATCCCCAAATGGTCGTACCAGTTTTACGCTTAAATCGTCATAAAAATCTTTCACTTCATTACAACGACGTTTGAGTTCGTCAAGATCATTTGCTGATACCCTTACCACATAAGACAGCTTGTACATAGATTCCTTGCTTTGGTCTAAATTGGTTTCCAGCTCATTCACACTTTCCAGAGCTTCCGCCACATTGGAGCTGGTTTCATTATCACTTTGCCAAGCGTGGTTATCCAAGTCTTTCAGTTCTTTCTTTTTATTGCGGACAGTAGATAGGGCTTTACGATTCGCTACAATTTCCACATTCATTGACGTATCAATCGGGAATGTAAATTGCTGTTGCTGGTAGTAGAAGATTTCAGAGGACGGGAAGTCCAGTTCTCCGACAATGCTGTTAATGGTAAAGTAAGCTACATAGACGGTTTCATCTTCCTGCTGGATTTTCAAATATCGCTGTTTTTCTTCCACCAAACAGCGAGTAGGCTTAATCAAGTCATAGTATTTAATCAGCGTTTCATTATCCAGCTTTTTCTTTGATAGATGGTACTCATACTCTTCATAGGCAGTGCCTGTCTGTCCGTAAAGGTGTTCAATCAGATAGCCGAAGTCGTCCTTATCTAACCTGCGGATTTTGAAACGACGAGAGATTTTATTTTCTAAGAGCTTTTCCATCTTCTGAAAACGCAGGATTTCATCATTACTCATACTAACAAAATCGCCCATCAGCTTATGGTTCACATCATAGACAAAATCAGACAAAGCATTTTTTGCTTCAACGGTAAGACTTTTCATAGAAAACTCCTGATCGTTGAGAAGCAACTTAAAGCCGATAAAGAAACGGTAGTTCACTTGATTTTCGCCAATCATGGATATTAAAGCGTCTGTCTGTTGGTCGATTTTGTCATAGGCAACCGCTTTGAGCTTGCCAGTGACTTCATTTTTGGAACGCTCTTGTGCAGAACGTATGCTGGATTCTGTACTGATTTGTAAAGCATGAATTTTGCCATCACGATTTTGTGCGATAAGCTGTCTGAAAGAATCATGCACTTGTATTTTCTGTTCTGGACTTAGAAATGAGTAATTGTAAGGAACAAGCTCATAGTAAGCATAACATTCCCCGTCTTTATTCCAGACGAGATTGTTTTCAATGTATTTAATTGGATATGCCATAAAATTCACTCCTAACTGCTGTAATGGCTTCTTGTGGCTGGTTTCTGCCAAGCGTTACTTTTTTTCCTGCATAGGTCAGCTTTGGTCGCAGTGCATAAGCAATGACAGACTTCAAAAATCCATAAGGCTTTTTACCATCAAAAGTTTTTGTAGACATAAACCATGTGAAAGCCACAGGAATCCCAAAGTATTTGAGAAATGCTCCCTCTATCATGGAAAGAGGGGGCAAGTTGCCAAGTATCATCACTGCAAAGAGTGACACGACAAACCATGTCATTTGCGTAAAGGTTATGGGAAACGGAAGTCTAAAATCATTGATAGAATACAGTACCTTTTCCACAGACCAGATACTGGTATAGCTTCGTATTTTCTTCATGTAATCAATCCTTTCATAAAAAATAGGGGTAGCTGATTGAGCCACCCCGTAAAATAGAAAATCTGCCAGTAGTAATGTACCGACAGATTTAATAGACGATTTCAAAAATCCCATGATTGGTTGAGATAAACGTTCCTGAAAGGTCTAAATCCCGACCATAGGCTTGATAATCAATATAGTTTTGAAGACTAGCTGGTACTTCGCCTAAAGCACCCGTTTCTTCAATGTAGTAGCGTGCCACGTCATACATATCATCACAATCGGAATGAATGATAATATCCTCTTGATGTTCGCTTAGTTCTTCAATGCTTGAAAAATGAGTGAGCAGAGCAGATAGCTCCGATTGTAATTCTTCGGGTAATTCCGATACCATTTCCCATAGTCGATTGAGTTCGCCAATGGAAGTGTATTCGTCAACCGTAAAGGGTAACTCGTAGTCATGAATGGCGTATTCCTCATATTCATCATTCAAGCCGATTTTCTCTTTGACTTCCTCAAAGTCAATGGGAAAGGTAAACCACGCACCGACCAATTCGCCCTCATTGTATTTGCCTAAATTCGCAATATAGACTTGCATATCGTCCATATATTCACGTCCTTTCTTTGTAGAGATTCAAAAATCCCTACCGCACTTCGTTTGGTGTACCATTCCTTTGCGGAACATAAGAAAACCACTTATATTCCACAAAAGAACGGTTTTATTTAAGCACCAATAATGCGATTGAATAGCTCTAGTAAAATGTCTTTTACTCCAGCAGCGTTGAAGACTAAGCCAACCGCAATAATCGCAATAATTAAAAAGCCAATCAGTTTGCTAAACTCACGCTTGAAGCCAAGATACAAGCCAATCACAACGATTGCTAAAAGCACCAGTGATTGAGCGTTTGATAGAAACCAGTTATAAAGGTTTTGTCCAAAATTCATAAAAATGTTCTCCTCTCTATATTCAATGAATTTGTATTTGAGTTATTTTTTTGTTGTTATCACGTCCTGTTCTTTTACTGACTGTTGCTTCAAAATCTGCTTGTGTCGGTCTGTCAGTTTCGCATGGTCGAGAATGTCTTTTACAACCTGCGTCTGGTTGATTTCATCAAGTTTAATCGCAACCTTTAAGGTCGGGGCAACTTGATGAGATAGCCAGTTCAGCGTCCTTTGGAAGGAGTAAGGCTCTGGTTTTGTGGTTAGTTTTAATCGTTCACGATTGTTCCCAATAAACCAAGCCCATTCTTCATTCAGTTTCCAATCAGAACGAGGTTTGGAATCGTCTTTATCTACAAAACGGATATACCGATTGATAATTTTAAAGGCGGTATGCTCTGGATTGTCATAGACGAGTAAATCACGGACTGCATAATAGGCACGCTCATTTTTCAATCGAATCTCAAAACGGTTTTTTACTTCTGCGTCTTCAATGGGAATATCATTTTTCTTGTACTGCTCGTAGTCCTTTTCATAGATACAGAAATAAACTTCACTTTGTAATGAACCGATATAGAGGGTGTTTCCCATACATTCCTTTTCCTCTTTGCGTACCAGTTCGCCACTGCGATAGCTTTTAAAACTGCGGAAGACGGAGATACATTCTTCCTGTTGGCACTTTTCAGTGAGTACAGGGATATTCAAAATCCCTGTCTTATCGTTAATGGCAAGGTCAAGGCGTTTCATCACACCGCCAGCCACCAAAACGTCCATAAAGAACTCATACCAGCTTCTTTGTTGTGCCAGAAGATAGCTTTCAAATTGTCTGCACCCACGACCTTTCAATTCCACCAGAACTCCTTTGTCCAGTTCATGGGAGCAAAGGACGAATATGTCGCCTAAAGCATAATGCTCTGAATAAGAATAGAAACCATAGTCCTCATGAAGAAAATAGGACAGTTTCAGTTGTAAGATGTTTTCGACCACCTGCTGTACGTCTGTTGTCGGAAAGCGAATCCTTACATAATCAAACAGCATTTCAAGGGGAGCGTCGGGATTGAAGCGTTCCAGAGCTTCCCAAAGGGACTGCTGTAAATCCTCTGATGGCTTGACTTTTCCTGTTTCAATATCGCTTAGATACTGCCTTGTAATACCAGTCGCAACAGCTAAACGGTTTTGAGATAGTCCATAAGCCAAGCGTTTTTCTTTTAAATGCTGTAACCAAGTTTGTTCATTCAGTAAAAATCCCTCCAATCAAAAAGGCGTATGTCAACTTTTAAAGCCCATTTGACATACGCTGAAATTTTGTAAATCCCTTGTAACCAAAGGATTTTCTAATGTTTTTTTGACTGTTTCCTGTCGATTTGTACCCCCCTGTTAGATACGGGGGGTTAAGTGCTGGCGTGGCTATTGCCACACCAGCCAGCAAGATCAGTCCACACCTGCGACTTCCGCTTCGCACGTCGCCTGCGTGGACTGTCTGCTGTTGGATAACTTTTTAATTTCCTCCAAGAAATCATATCCTTTTGGTACAAGGGGAGTATAAAACTCTGATATGACACTTGTTCCTACATCAACATAGCCACGACCTTTGATTCGCTTTAAGAAGAAATCCTTTTGTACGTCACTGCCAAACATCATGCCATAGCCCATTTCAGACATACGACCTAAAGCCACTCTGAAATTAAACTGATCACGGATTCCGTCGCCTAAATATTTTGCGTCTGGACGTTGACAAGCCAGTATTAGAAAGAAGCCAGCTTGACGACCTAACATGACAATCTGTTTCAGCTTATTCATAACTGCGGTGTTTTCTTTTGTTCCCAGCATTTCCATGAAAGCGACGTATTCATCAAAGATTAAGAAGTGTGCCGGGAGACCTAAGTAAGCATAATTTTTGCCAGTCTTATAGTTCTTCATCTGCTTCATTTCCTCACTACGTTTCATCATTTCTTCATAGAATGTTTCAATGCAAGAAAGCAAGTCTTCTTTTCTATAGTAGACATTTGCCATCACAGAACCTAAGTCCGCAAGGTCAGCATTTTTCGGGTCAAGAATATACAGTTTTGAATCTGTATGAAGCAAGGCTTCAATCAGTGTCAGTATAAAGTAAGTTTTACCGCCACCTGTACCACCAGCAATCAACATATGAGGGAGCTTATCATATTCCCACCATACGTTTTTCATTAAGCGAAGTTTACCATCTTTAGCTTCTACTTCATCAATAGAAATACGACTGGCTATGGTGTCATAGAGCAAAGTATATTCCACATAGGAATCCTTTAACTCTTTATCCGTCAGCTCACAGTACAAGCCACTCTCTAATTTCTTTTCCAAGTGTAAGAGTTGGTCTTGATATTTTCCCAGCGTGATTTCCACCCGTATCTGTATCAAGCCATTTTTAAGTCGATAATACATTTTAGGGAAGTAGGTTATCTTTTCCTTTGTACGACCAGCACTATCTTTAAAGAAACCCTCTGTTTTGACCTGTTCAGATTCATACCACTTGTTTTCAAGTATCATCTTTGCCAGTTTTTGACGGTGGTAAAGTTGTTTAACCGTATCATAGCGAACCCGTTTGAATACAAACGCTACCAGCAAGCAGATAAGAATTGCGACACTGAAACTGATAATTAAATAGGGAATGTCAATCTTATCTGCTTGTGATAGGTTAAAATCCTGCCAGTTGATCTGCTGGATTGTCTTCACATGAAACAGTCCGACAACCAGCAGGAAAACAGGCAGGAGTGACGCTATCGTAAAATGAAAGACTAAATCTTTACCAGATGGGCGAATCCTTTTACCACGCTGTTTCATGCGAAAAAGTCTCCTTTCTACCTAGCGACTATTTGTCTTGTGTCGGTTCTTTCTTTGCTTGTGGTTGAGCTTTGAATGAACTAGAATCCTTTGTCAGCACAATATCGTCTGCCTTGATATACCAGTCAACATCTGCTCCTTGATAGGTGGCAGTAGCAACGGTGTCCGCAATGGGATTGATAAGTTCCACCCGTGCGTTATAATCAAACTCTTTCAAAGGCACGCTGGCAGGAATACTTACTTGAATCATGCGTCCTTGTCCTTTGGATTTTAAGTCATAGGTACGTTCCTTGATTTCATCTGAAACCGACCCGTCTTCATTTTGGATTCTCACTTCACGACGTAGAGCAGAGAATTTCAATTCTCCAAAAGTCGTGTCTTTATCTAATACAATGCCATTTGCTAATCTCATCATTTTTCCTCTCTTTCTTTATTCTTTTATCATGTCGTCAGCATGTAAAAGGTAATTTGTAAAACCACGAGTGCCGATTTTGTAGCCCTCTGCGGTAATACGTGGATTGACTAACTTCACACGTTCCTCAAAGCCGAAATGTTTTTCGCCAGCTTCAGCAGGAAGCACCACCACAATATCATCTGCTCTTTGAACATCAGAATAGAGATTATAGCTTCTTGATAAGACAGTTAGCCGTCCGTTGATTCTTCGCTGAACGACTTTATCCTCGCCAGCAAATTCTAAATTGCCGAATGTTTTTTCCATGTTGGGAATCACAAATTTAAGTTCCATATTTTTACCTATCCTTTCTTTTTTATTGGCTGAATGAATGTTTGATGGTCTTAAAGAGTGGGGAACGACCTTTTGATTCTTGATTTTTTGTTTTCATAAGTTCACTTCCTTTCAAAATCGGGTAAAAAAATAGACACCTCATTTTTTGAAGTGTCTACCTATTAAATATTCAAATTTTATTGGAAGTATCTTTATATCTTCACTTTTCAAGGATAAATCGTCGTATCAAAGCTCATTCATAAGTAGTAAATTAGTAGTAAATTGAGTGGTTTTGACCTTGATAAAGTGTGATAAGTCCAGTTTTTATGCGGATAACTAGATTTTTATGCTATTTTTGATATAAAAAATAGATAAGAAAACCCTGAAAATCAAACTTTCAGGGTTGGTAGGGGATTGGAGAAATTAGTTGATTTTCTCGACATAGAGTTGTTTTGCAATGTCCATACTTACTTGTAAGTCCTCGTCTTTACTAAGGATAGTGAAGGTGTTGCTGAAGCCATCAAACTGCTTGACTTGGAGCTGATCACCGATGTGAAGTGAGTGCTTGTCCAGATAATGGAGAATGTCAAAACTATCATGCACCCGAGTCAGGCGGTAGGAGCCAGCTTCCTTGATGTCAGCTAGTGGGAGGTTATTGATTTCAACTAGGAGTTCTCCCTTGGCAGGAATGGTTCCTCCGTGAGGGCAGGTCTTGGGAAATCCAAGCAATTTATCCAGTCTTTCCACGAAGAGGTCAGAGACAGTATGTTCCAATACCTCAGCTTCCTCGTGAATCTGGTCACTCGTATAGTTTAAATGATGAACCAGAAAAACTTCAATCAAGCGGTGTTTACGATAGAGCTCAGAGACCAATTTGAGGCCGAGGTCAGTCAGTAGATAGCCACATTCCTTGTCCTTGAGGATGAGATTTTCGCTCTTCATCCGTTTAATCATTTCAGTTACGGCAGGGGGAGAGACTTGCATGCGGGCAGCAATTTCCTTGTTGGTAATCTTATGCAAATCTATGCTAATTTCATAAATACATTTTAGATAGTCTTCTTTATTCGGGGTCATTCGCTTCCTCTTGTCTAATATCTTTATCTAGTATATCAAAAAAAGCTAGATTTCTCTAGCTGTGACTTTTTATGTTATACTTATTGCAAGAGAAAAAACGAGGAGATGGATATGACGAAAATAGCTCTTCTTTCAGATATTCATGGAAATACCACCGCCTTGGAGGCTGTTTTGGCAGATGCTCGGCAGCGAGGAGTGGATGAATACTGGCTTTTGGGAGATATTCTCATGCCAGGGACAGGGCGTAGAAGGATTTTGGACTTGTTGGCTCAACTACCGATTACAGCTAGAGTTTTGGGAAATTGGGAAGATAGTCTGTGGCATGGTATCCGTAAGGAATTGGATAGTACTCGTCCCAGCCAACGCTATCTCTTGCGCCAGTGCCAGTATGTTCTAGAGGAGATTTCCCTAGAAGAAATTGAACTGCTCCATAATCAACCACTCCAGATCCATCGTCAGTTTGGGGATTTGACGGTAGGAATTAGCCACCATCTTCCTGATAAGAATTGGGGACGAGAGTTGATTCATACTGGAGCGCAAGAGGATTTTGATCGCTTGGTGACCAATCCGCCTTGCGATATTGCTGTTTATGGTCATATTCACCAGCAGTTGCTTCGTTACGGGACTGGTGGACAATTGATTGTCAATCCTGGTTCGATTGGGCAACCTTTCTTTTTAGACGCTCAGCTACGGAAGGACTTGCGGGCCCAGTATATGATTTTGGAGTTTGATGACAAGGGCTTGGTAGATATGGACTTCCGACGGGTAGACTACGATGTGGCAGCTGAATTGCAGTTGGCTAAAGACCTCAAACTTCCCTATTTTGAGGTTTATTATGAAAGTCTGGTCAATGGGATCCACCATACTCATCATCAGGAATTTTTGAGAGAATTGGCCCAGAAAGAGGGTTATGATAGGGAATTAGATGCTTGGTTGAAAAGTGGTAACGATTGACATTACAACTGAAAAGGGTATAATAATAGAAAAAGAAGAGTAGAGGCAGGCTAGCCTCATAAAAAGGAGAAGAGGATGCAAATTCCAAGTAGATTTACCATTGCGACTCATATGCTGATTATTATTGCCCTCAAGGGGAAGGAAAGCAAGGTGACCAGTGATTTTCTGGCTGCTAGTGTCGGGGTCAATCCTGTCATTATCAGAAAAACCTTGTCCCAGTTGAAGAAGGCAGAGCTGATTTCAGTAGCGCGTGGAACGGGCGGAACAGAGATTGTCAAGGATCTCAAGGACATTAGTCTTTTAGATGTTTATCAAGCGGTTGAGTGTCTTGGTAAGACCGGTCAACTCTTTAGTTTCCATGACAATCCAAATCCAAATTGCCCAGTTGGAGCTCATATTCATGATGTTTTGGATCAAAAATTGGAGAGAATTCAGCTGGCTATGGAGGCTGAACTTGGTCAGACCAGTTTAGAGCAAGTCGTGGCTGATGCAGAGAGTCAGATGAAGGAGTGATTTTTTCTTTAAAACAAAAAAGCTTATGAAAAGGTTTTTATACTCAATGAAAATCAAAAAGCAAACTAGGAAGCTAGCCGCAGGTTGCTCAAAGCACAGCTTTGAGGTTGCAGATAAAGCTGACGTGGTTTGAAGAGATTTTCGAAGAGTATTACCTTTTCATAAGCTTTTTATCTATTTTTCCAGGCTTGGTAACGGGTATCAATCAATAACTGGGTGAGGCGTCCCATGGTTTCTCTTTTTTTTGGAGTGAGGGATTGAGCTTGGACGAAGAGATGACGAATGTGTTCGATAGCCTTGAAGGAAGACAGGTCATTGATGGATCTAATCCCAGCATCTAGAATGGTGCCAAAGAAGAGGTCGAAGTAGAGCTGGAGTTCTTCATCAGGGACTGTGGCCACCCACTCCTTGAAGGTTGTGTCGACTTGTTGACTATCACTATTAGTCTTATCTAGTTGAACGAAGTGTTTGTCCTCAATTTGCCAACTAAAGGTATCGTGCTGGGCAATACCACCCAAGGCAGTACTGTGAACGATGATTTGGTGGGCAGGGATTTCCAACATCATACCGATAATGGAACCTTGTGGAATAAAGACCTTGGTTCTATCCATTATCCTTTGATAGCCCTCGGTTTGTGTCAATTCTTTGTGGAGACCAGGCGCATCAAAGGTATAAACTGCTGTGATTTGATTTTGCAAGCTTTGCTCAATTTGACTAGCAGCATAGATGGCTAGATTTCCTCCCTTGGAATGCCCAGCCAGAATGACCTTTTGCTTAGGATGTTGGGCAAAAAAGTTCTTTAAATAGCGAATGGCGTGCTTTTGAGCAGGAATTTCCTTCATATAGGTCAGGTGGAAATCTTCCTTCCAACCAATAATACTATCATCTGTACCTCGAAAAACAATCAGATAGGTATCGAGAGTGAGGCGGTATGTCATAGCAGCAAATTGCTTTTGCAGCTCAGGGTCGATGTCGTTGATAAAATGGGAGAGTTTGCAATTTTTGAAGCGTTTGTGTTGAGCTAGTTCATCTAATAGCTGGAGGCGATTTTTGCTGGTCAACATGTTAGGTTCTCTTGGAACCTGAGGTGCCAGTTCTAAAAGTCGCTGAGGAGCTGTGGAGACCAGATTATCAAAGGAGAGGTAGGTGATTTCTGTTAAGGCTAGAATGTCTAACTCATTCAAAGGAAGGTCGTAAAAGGAATCGTATGCGACATCTTTCAGATAGTCAAAAATATTGGCCATAAGAGCTCCTTTCTTTTCTTTATCTTATCAAATTTCCCTCAAATTAGCTAGTCGGCTTGCCTATATCTGCTGGTTAAAAACAAGCTCTTTCAAATTCAGTTTCAGACCTTCGAGCATGGAAAAATCTGTTATAATAATAGAAAAGGAGGAGCGCATGCACAAGATTTTATTAGTAGAAGATGATCAGGTCATTCGTCAACAGGTCGGGAAAATGCTCTCTGAATGGGGATTTGAAGTGGTCCTGGTAGAAGACTTTATGGAAGTTTTGAGTCTATTTGTTCAGTCGGAACCTCATCTGGTCCTAATGGATATTGGACTGCCTTTGTTTAATGGCTATCACTGGTGTCAGGAGATTCGCAAGATTTCCAAGGTACCCATCATGTTTCTGTCTTCGAGAGACCAGGCTATGGATATCGTCATGGCAATCAATATGGGGGCGGATGACTTTGTGACCAAGCCTTTTGATCAGCAGGTTCTTTTAGCCAAGGTTCAGGGCTTGTTGCGTCGTTCCTATGAGTTTGGGCGTGACGAGAGTTTACTGGAATATGCTGGTGTTATCCTCAATACCAAATCCATGGATGTGCATTATCAAGGCCAAGTCTTGAATTTGACCAAGAACGAATTCCAGATTTTACGCGTTTTGTTTGAGCATGCGGGCAATATTGTAGCGCGTGATGACCTCATGCGGGAGCTTTGGAACAGTGACTTTTTCATTGATGATAATACTCTCTCTGTCAATGTGGCTCGTTTGCGTAAAAAATTGGAAGAGCAGGGCTTGGTAGGATTTATCGAGACCAAGAAAGGAATAGGGTACGGACTGAAGAATGCTTGATTGGAAACAATTTTTTCTAGCCTATCTGCGCTCCCGTAGTCGCCTGTTTGTCTATCTGCTTTCTTTGACGTTTCTGGTTTTGCTCTTTCAGTTTTTATTCGCAAGTTTAGGAACTTACTTTCTCTACTTTTTCCTCTTGTGTTGCTTTGTAACCATCTTATTTTTCACTTGGGACATATTGGCGGAGATGCAGGTCTATCGTCAGGAACTTCTCTATGGTGAGAGGGAAGCCAAGTCTCCTTTGGAAAGAGCCTTGGCTGAAAAATTAGAAGCGCGTGAGATGGAACTTTATCAGCAGAGATCAGATTCAGAAAGAAAACTGACGGATTTGCTGGATTACTATACCTTGTGGGTCCATCAGATTAAGACCCCCATTGCAGCTAGTCAACTCTTAGTTGCAGAAGTAGCCGACCGCCAACTGAAGCAGCAATTAGAACAGGAAATTTTCAAGATTGATTCCTATACCAATCTAGTTTTACAGTACCTGCGTTTAGAAAGTTTCCATGATGATTTGGTCTTAAAGCAGGTTCAAATTGAGGATCTGGTTAAGGAAATAATTCGTAAATATGCTCTTTTCTTTATTCAAAAAGGCCTAAATGTCAATCTACATGACCTTGATAAAGAAATCGTAACGGATAAAAAGTGGCTACTAGTGGTCATTGAGCAAATCATTTCAAACAGTCTCAAGTACACTAAGGAAGGTGGTCTGGAGATTTATATGTACGGGCAAGAGCTTTGTATCAAGGATACAGGAATCGGGATAAAAAACAGTGATGTCCTCCGAGTCTTTGAACGTGGCTTTTCAGGGTATAATGGACGCCTAACCCAGCAGTCATCTGGACTTGGACTTTACCTATCTAAGAAAATTTCTGAAGAACTGGGGCACCAGATTCGCATCGAGTCTGAGGTCGGAAAAGGAACGACAGTGCGGATTCGGTTTGCTCAAGTGAACCTAGTCCTTGAGTGAGAAGAGACGAAAAAGCCTCCGGACTGGAGGCTTTTGTGCTAGGTTCTTATTTCTCAACGCGTGATTTGTTGGCGATATCAGCTAGGATAGCTTGAACAAAATCATCTACTGAGACAGTTTGTGTTTCTTTTTGACCGTAGCGACGAACGTTAACAGTTCCGTCTTCCATTTCCTTGTCCCCAACAATCAATTGGTAAGGAATCTTGCTTGTTTGTGAAGCACGGATCTTGAACTGCATTTTTTCATTGCGCTCATCTACGTCTGCACGAACACCACGGTCACGGAGTTTCTTCGCTACTTCCCATGCGTAGTCCACGTGTTTTTCGTTAGATACTGGGATGAGGGTTACTTGGTGTGGTGCAAGCCATGTTGGGAAAGCACCTTTGTAGTTCTCAATCAAGATAGCTGTGAAGCGTTCCATAGTTGAGATAACTCCACGGTGAATCATAACTGGACGGTGCTCTTCGCCATCAGCTCCGATGTATTTAAGGTCGAAGCGTTCTGGAAGCAAGAAGTCAAGTTGGATAGTAGAAAGGGTTTCTTCTTTTCCAAGAGCGGTCTTAACTTGAATATCCAATTTTGGTCCGTAGAAGGCTGCTTCACCTTCGGCTTCAAAGTAGTCCACGCCCATTTCATCAAGGGCTGCACGAAGCATGGTTTGAGCATTTTCCCACATTTCATCGTTATCAAAGTACTTGTGAGTATCTTGAGGGTCACGAAGAGAGAGGCGGAAGCGGTATTCAGTCAAGTTGAAGTCTTCATAAACATCGATAATCAACTGAAGAGCACGTTGGAATTCTTCTTGGATTTGTTCTGGAGTCACAAAGAGGTGACCGTCGTTAAGAGACATTTCACGCACACGTTGAAGACCAGTGAGGGCACCAGATTTTTCATAACGGTGCATCATACCGATTTCGGCGATACGGATTGGCAATTCACGGTATGAGTGAACATGGTGTTTGAAGACTTGGATGTGGTGCGGGCAGTTCATTGGACGAAGGACAAATTCTTCCCCGTCACCCATATCCATAGTTGGGAACATGTCTTCTTGGTAATGATCCCAGTGACCAGAAGTCTTGTAAAGTTCAACAGAAGCAAGTGGTGGAGTGTATACGTGTTGGTAGCCAGAAGCTAGCTCTTTGTCTACGATGTAGCGTTCCAACTCACGACGAATAGTCGCACCATTTGGCAACCAGAATGGCAAACCTTGACCAACCTCTTGAGAAATCATAAAGAGGTCAAGCTCTTTACCAAGTTTACGGTGGTCACGTTCCTTAGCTTCTTCACGCATTTGAAGGTAGTTTTTCAAGTCTTTCTTGTCAAACCAAGCTGTACCATAGATACGTTGCATCATAGCGTTATCGCTATTTCCACGCCAGTAAGCACCTGCTACATGGAGAAGGTGGAAGATTTGGATACGACCTGTTGATGGGACGTGTGGGCCACGGCAAAGGTCTACATATTCACCCTGACGATAGATAGTCAAACCGCCTTCGTCTTCTGAGTGTTCTTCAATCAATTCCAACTTGTAAGGGTCGTTTTTGAAGATTTCACGTGCCTCGTCTTTAGTAACTTCTTCACGGATTGATGGGAAGTTTTCTTTGACGATTTTTTGCATTTCTTCTTCGATACGAGGAAGGTCTTCGTTAGAGATTTGACCAGCTGTGTTGTCAGTATCGTAGTAGAAACCATCTTCGATGGCTGGACCAACTCCCAAGTGAATGTCTGGGAAAAGACGACGAGCTGCTTGGGCGAACAAGTGAGCGGCTGAGTGACGCAAGATTGGAAGGGCATCTTCATGATCAGGTGTCACAATTTCGATGCTTCCATCTTCAGTGATCGCACGAGTAGTGTCGATGAGTTTGCCGTTGAATTTACCAGCCAAGGCTTTTTTAGCTAGGGAATTGCTGATCGATTGGGCAATTTCAAAAGTTGTAACGCCAGATTCGAATTCACGAACAGCGCCATCTGGGAAAGTAATGTTAATCATGATGTTCTCCTTTTTATTATTTCATAGTTTCTAAGCATTGACTTTTTTGCAGACTACTTCCTAGTCTTAATGTTCAATTGCTTTTCTTTATCAGAGAGGAGGTTTTCCATTTCCGTCAGAATGTCTATATCCAGACGTTGAGAAAGTTCTACTAGCCACCAGATATTTTCTGAAAGTTTTTGTTCCAGTGTGTAAGGTGTTTCATCATAGTAGCGTCCTTGCTTGGTCATCACTAGTCGTTGGAAATTTCCAATATCATTAGACAAAGCCAAGAGGTCTTCTTCTACCGTCCACTTGGAATCATGATGCTTAACTTCCAGTTTGTGATAAGCTTGTCGGATTGCACAACTGCGCTCCACTAATTCTTGCAACTCCATAGTTAGCCTCCTCATAAAAAATTGCGACATCCTCGAAAGGACGTCGCAACGTGGTTCCACCTTCATTTATGTACCTCAAAAGAGAGGGACACCTCTGATTGGCTCTAACGTGGCCACCGTTTTATGTTTTCATAAAAAACTCAAGAGTAGTATCAGTTTAGGCTCTCTATGCGTTTCCAGCAACCACGCACTCTCTAGTAGAAAGGGACTAAGTGACTTGTCTCTATGAATTATTATAGCATGATTGTGAGATTTTTCAAGGATTTTGTGAAAGTTTTTTGTTTTTCATTTTTGTAGAATATGCTTGATGCCAATACCAGAAGCCATGCCCACCAGAGCCAAGGTTTCATAGATTAGCAAGTAAATTAGTATAAACTCACCAAAAGTTATGATAGTAAAGCAAAAGAGCAGTCCGTTACCAATTAACCACCAAAGTGTGAAACGGAAACGGTAGCTATAGAGTAACGATACAATCAAGATTACCAGAGGTGTAAAGAAGAGAATATTATTTACGTAGAGACTCTTGAGAAAAAGGGGGTCAGAAATGATTAGTGATAACAACTCATAAAGTGGCCAATAAAAGAAAAATATGACCAGATAGTAGGGGAGATGGGAATAGAATCTAGGCATGATAATCACCTCGTTTAACAACAGATAACTTAGATTTCTTGCTATGATTATTATAGCATGTTTAAAACAAGAAAGTAAATCTGTTGACAAAGAAGTTAGTTATTGGTAGAATAGTGAATGTCGTAAAGACAAATAACTTCTTCTTGGTTACAGGCATGCCAACCTGTCACTCGGATGAAGCCAAATAAAAAGGAGAAACATCATGGCAATCTCAAAAGAGAAAAAAAATGAAATCATCGCACAATATGCACGTCACGAAGGTGATACAGGTTCAGTAGAGGTTCAAGTTGCTGTCCTTACTTGGGAAATCAACCACCTTAACGAACACATCAAACAACACAAAAAAGACCACGCTACTTACCGTGGATTGATGAAAAAAATCGGTCGCCGTCGTAACTTGCTTGCATACTTGCGTAAAAACGACGTTAACCGTTACCGTGAGTTAATCAACTCTCTAGGACTTCGTCGTTAATCTTGCGTCTAAACCGTTTCTATACTTCGTTGGCTTCGGCTCGATGTACCATTAGTACAATCTTCGCCTCGTCGCCTAGTCTATAAACGGTTTATCCAGCAAGACTGGAGCTCTCTGATTTTCAGAGGGCTTTTTACTTTTGTTACCTTACTTCGATATACTCAAGTATAATCTTCGGTTACAGTTCCTAGCACTGTAAGGTAAAATAAACCAGAATGATCTCCCTTCGGGGAGATTTTTTGTTTCACTAAAAATTTTGTACAATCTTCTCCTCGCCGTCTAGTCTATAAACGTTTTATCCAGCAAGAATCATGATGCTAAGGGCGTAAGAAATCCGTATGAAAATAGGGAAATGACACAGTGTTCGATGAACACAAGGAGTTTCATCTTTTTCACTAGGATTTTAGCCCGAGCTCAAATCAGCTCTCTGATTTTCAGAGGGCTTTTTTATTGAGGTTTTATCGGTCACAATTTTGGAGACTACAAAAACCTCAAATGGTATCAGCTAATTACACCATAAAGGTGCGTAGCTACTCGGAGAGCCCACACTTTACGAAGTAAAGTATAGTATGTTATACTTTACATAGAAGTAGTCACCTAATTCCAGTTAGAAATTACTTTGTAACTACGTTTTGAGGAGGAGTAAAATGCTTTCCTATGTTCGAAATTACCCACTAGCGATAGCTAAATTAATGTGTCTGTGCTCTCCTAAAATCTGCTGATTTATTACTGACTAATACAGGAGGGTTTTTTATGGGACAGACAATCATATCTGCTATTGGTGTTTATATTTCCACCAGTATCGATTATTTAATTATTTTATTTATTTTATTTGCACAGCTATCACAGAATAAACAAAAATGGCATATTTATGCGGGGCAATATCTAGGCACAGGCTTACTTGTAGGGGCGAGTTTAGTTGCTGCTTATGTCGTTAATTTCGTGCCTGAAGAATGGATGGTTGGATTGCTTGGTTTAATCCCTATCTATTTAGGGATTCGCTTTGCAATTGTTGGAGAAGGTGAGGAAGAAGAGGAAGAAGAGGAAGAAATTATTGAAAGATTAGAACAAAGCAAGGCAAATCAACTGTTTTGGACAGTTACATTGCTAACAATTGCGTCTGGCGGAGATAATTTAGGTATCTATATACCTTATTTTGCTTCATTAGATTGGTCACAGACCCTCGTGGCCTTGCTTGTGTTTGTAATCGGCATAATTATCTTATGCGAGATTAGTCGGGTCTTATCCTCTATTCCCTTAATATTCGAGACAATTGAAAAATACGAGCGAATCATTGTGCCCTTAGTATTCATTCTACTTGGACTATATATCATGTATGAAAATGGCACGATAGAGACTTTTCTGATCGTGTAGATTTTTTTGTTTCACTAGGATTTTAGCCCGAGCTCAAATCAGCTCTCTGACTTCAGAGGGCTTTTTATGTTGTCACTTTGCCTCGATATACTCAAGTATAATCTTAGGTTACGATTATTAGCACTGTAAGATCAACTATATTTATTTTTCTTATCTTGTTCCATTGTTGAAAATATGGTATACTTTTCATGAGAATTTTCTAAATTTTTAAGATTCTATCAAAGGAGGTTTGCATGCTTTCCAAATTTTCTGGAAGCCGACAAGACCAGCAATTTGTGTTACTTTTAGTTATTTTGCTAGGTATTTTAGGGATTTCTCTCTTTCTAGCAGTTTCAATGGGATCTGTTGCGATTGATCTAGGAGATACCTATCGGATTATTTTGAGAAGGTTGGGATTTCCTCTTGAGATAGGAGAGGTTTCCAAGTCTACTCTTGCCATTGTATGGAACATGAGATTTCCTCGAGTATTGTTAGGTCTGATAGTAGGAGCAGGCCTTTCTATGTGTGGTAGTGTGATGCAGTCCACGGTAAACAATCCCATCGCTGAGCCCTATGTCTTAGGAATCTCTGCGGGTGCAACTCTAGGGGCAACCTTAAGCATCATTCTTGGTTTAAAAGTGATGATTAGCCTTGGAGCTTTTCTTGGAGCTATTTTGGCAACAATTGCTGTCCTCATCATTGCCTCTATGCAGGGAAGGATGACAACATCTAGTCTGATCTTATCAGGAACGGTGGTCAATGCTCTCTTTCTAGCTTTTTCCAACTTTATTATCTCAGTTGGCGCTAATGCGGACAGTGTGATGACCATTAAGTTTTGGACCATGGGCTCGCTCGCTGGGACTTCCTGGGCAGACTTGGTCCTGCCAACTATAGTAGTAGGAACAGCCTTTCTATTTTTCTCTACCCAGTATCGTGTTTTCAATGCGATGATGATGGGAGATGAGGCTGCTTTAACTTTAGGAATCCCTTTACGCTTTTATTGGTATCTTTATGTGACAATGGTGGCTGTGCTGACAGCAGTCTTAGTGGCAACCTGTGGGATTATTGGATTTGTCGGTCTGATTACTCCTCACTTAGCACGAGGGTTAGTAGGAACGAATTACAAGAGACTTTTTCCTGTTGCGACCATACTGGGTGCCCTCTTTGTCATTTGGGCAGACGTACTCTCTCGTATCATCATTCCAAACGCAGAGCTTCCTATTGGTATTTTCACAGCCTTAGTAGGTGCTCCCTTCTTTATCTACATTGTTGGAGGTAGGCGAAGGGAGGTGAGGACCTGATATGGACTTGATTTGTCAGGATGTCCACTTTGGACTGGGAGAGAAAAAAATCCTCAAAGGAGTCTCTTTTAAGGTTGAAGGAAATCAATTTCACACGATATTAGGACCAAATGGAAGCGGGAAAACCAGTCTACTTAAACTCCTCTATCGTCAGGAAAAGGTGGACAAAGGCTTGATAAGCCTAGATGGAAAGCCTCTGGAACAATGGACGCTCAAAGAAACAGCCAAGCAAATGGCAGTTGTGACCCAGTTTAACCAACTGCAGTTTGATTCTACAGTTGAGGAAATCGTCTTGCTGGGAAGAACTCCCCACCTCTCTTTTTTACAGAAGGAAAAGGAAAGAGATTATACCCTCGTTCAAGATGCCCTCGTTAAGGTGGATATGCTTGAGAAGAAAACTCGTCTCTATTCGTCCCTGTCAGGAGGAGAGAAACAGCGAGTTTTGTTAGCCCGCGCCTTGGCGCAAGAACCGACTCTCTTGCTCCTGGACGAACCAACCAATCACCTGGATATCAAGTATCAGTTAGACTTGTTGGCCATTGTGAAGGAGCTCAAGGTCAATGTTTTAGCTGTCCTGCATGATATTCAACTTGCTTGTCGCTATTCGGATTATCTCTATCTAATGAAAGAGGGAGAAATCCTTTACCAAGGGACTCCAAAGGAGACCATCACCCCTGAGTCATTGCAAACTGTATATGGAGTTCAAAGTCAGGTGACTTGGACCGAGGATCAGCAAGCCATGATTCACTATTTATAAGAATGAAAAGGAAAACAAGATGAAAAAAACACTCAGCATTTTACTGGTAACAGTAGCTACCCTAACCATGGCAGCTTGTGGCAATACTACTACAGAAAAAGCTACCACTCAATCTAGCTCAGAAACAAGTCAAAAGGCGAGCACAGAGACGACTTATCCGTTAACGGTTAAGACCTATGACGCGAAAGGGAATGAAGTCGAACAAGTTTTTGACAAGACACCTGAAAAAGTTATTACAAATAATCTTTCAACCACTGAAATTTTATTGGAGTTGGGGTTGAAGGATAAAATTGTTGGCATGCTCAATCCAGACAATGCTGTGACGGACAAATACAAGGACGCGATTGCGACTATTCCTCAAATTGGGGATAAAAAAACAGTCTCACAAGAGACAGTCCTTTCTTATGAGCCAGACGCTGTGATGGGTCGAAACATGATGTTTTCTGAAAAATCCTTGGGGACAGTTAGCACTTGGAATGAAAACAAAATCCCAGTTTATACTCAAAAAGCTTCTCTCTCAACAATTCAGCAAGATTTGGGGAATATCGTAGAAGATGTCAAAAATCTTGGAATGATTTTTAATGTTCAGGACAAGGCCAATGAATACGCGGCCCAATTACAAACTAAAATTGACGCTGTTAAGAAAGCAAATCCAGCAAGTCAAGGTGAAAAGAAAAAGGCTTTGATTATGGTTGCTTATAATGATGAAACCTTCGGTGCCTACAAGTCTGCTTTGCAAGAAAGTTTGCTGAACCAACTTGGTTATACAAACGTTGCTACGGGGACATCAGGCTTGACCTTGGAAAATCTCGTGTCAATGGGTCCTGAATTGATTATCTATGTGACCAGCGATCGCAATAAAAAATTGGATGAAAAAGCAGTAGAGTTGATGAAGGCAAATGCTGTTTTGGAAAGCGTTCCTGCTATTAAGAATCAAAAAATCATGACCATATCTTACGATGAATTGATGGACTATGGTCCAGCAGTGATTGATTCCCTTGAGAAAATCAATGACTTCATCAATAAATAATGAGTTTAATTGGGAAGGAATTCAAGTCAAAATCAGCCTTCCTTCTAACTACGACCCCAATCAAACCTATCCGGCTATTTTATTGAATGATGGAAACTTGGACTTCCTATCGTCCTTTTCCGAATCTGTGATTTTAGTGGGCTTGACCTCTAAAAATCGCCTAGATGACTACACGCCCTGGGCGACATCGGCTCTGAGAGATGGAGCTCCAGATTTTGGCGGTCAGGCCAACGTCTATCATGATCATTTGTTTGGAGGTCTTTTAGATAAGTTGCAGTCGCTTTATCGCCTGGATGAAAATCGCCTTGCCTACGGAGGCTACTCACTAGGTGGTTTGGCGGCAGTCTACAGTCTTTTCAGCTTTGACAATGTTTCCTGTGTCTTTTCCATCTGCGGTTCCTTTTGGTATCCTGATTTCGTGACTTACTGTAGGAAAGAAAAGGTGAAAAATTTGGACTGTTTGCTGTATTTACAGAATGGTCAAACAGAAGGAGCACACCATACTAATCGCTTGGCTCAAGCACCAGCCTATGCTGAGCAGATCCATACTAGTCTTGAGAAACGCTATCCGAAT
Source organism: Streptococcus sp. 3109 (assembly GCF_013276905.1). Lineage (NCBI taxonomy): Bacteria > Bacillati > Bacillota > Bacilli > Lactobacillales > Streptococcaceae > Streptococcus > Streptococcus sp. 3109. The sequence continues at coordinate 60,468 of NZ_VMLY01000006.1, forward strand.
GGTCAGTTTGTCTTTGATCCTTATGGACACCATGAACAAGTAGCTGAGCGATTTCTAGTTTTTTCCAGCTGGTTGGCCAAAAAATGGAAAATCGAATAAAAGATTTATCCCTTGGCTTTTGCCAAGGGATTGTTGTATTTATTTAACCAAGGTTTTCTCTCTTTTTATCTGGATTCCATACGAAGCTTGCGATAAAGCTAAAGATGATAGTTAGGATAGCGAGGATAACCGCAAGGATAAGGGCAGGGATGCGGATAAGCCACCAGAGTGGGTTTGGTTTTTTATCATTGTGCCATTGTTTCGTTTCTTGGTCCAAACGTTGGAATTCTGTTTGAATGCGATTGGCGACTGTTTCAATGCCTTCATCATTCATTTTCTTGATATCTGAGATATCGATTGGATTTCCGAAGTTCATATCAACACGCTCACGGCTAACCAAGCCCTTCAAAGTCATGGGACCTGTGTAGGTAACCGGCATGATACGGACCTTGGCCATTTTGGCAATCAAGGCTACGCCACCCTTAACATCATTTGAGTGACGGCTCCCACTTGGAAACATGATAAGAGAGCGATCACTTTTTTTGAGGACATTGATAGGGTATTTGATGGCAGAAGCGCTAGGATTTTCACGGTCGATAGGAAAAGCGCCACACATACGAATCCACCAACCAAAGATACGGTTGGTAAAGAGTTCTTTTTTGGCCATAAAGATGAACTGTTTTGGCTTGGTCGCAAAGGCCATGTAAACAGGATCCCACCAGGTGCGGTGAGGTGCAACCAGAATATAATTTTCATCTTGATTAGGAATTTTATCAGTATTATGATAGTGGGCATTGCCATTGATGGACCATAGGAGCAAGACAACCAATCCACGTAAATAAGTATAAAACATGCGATCTCCTTCGATTATTTTCTTGTTATTATTATACCTTATCAAAGGAGGGCTGGCAAACTTTTCCCTTGACTAGGTGCATATTTGGGATGAGATTAGAATTCTGTTAAAAAAAATGATATGATAGAATTTATGGATAAAAATAAGATTATGGGATTAACCCAAAGAGAAGTCAAGGAAAGACAGGCTAAGGGCTTGGTCAATGATTTTACTGCATCGGCCAGTACTAGCACTTGGCAAATCGTTAAACGAAATGTCTTTACCCTTTTTAACGCTTTGAACTTTGCCATTGCTTTGGCCCTTGCCTTTGTGCAGGCTTGGAGCAATTTGGTCTTTTTTGCTGTTATCTGCTTTAACGCTTTTTCTGGGATTGTGACCGAGCTGCGGGCTAAACACATGGTGGACAAGCTCAATCTCATGACCAAGGAAAAGGTCAAAACCATTCGTGATGGCCAAGAAGTGGCTCTGAATCCTGAAGAATTGGTGTTAGGAGATGTCATTCGTTTGTCTGCAGGAGAGCAGATTCCCAGTGATGCCTTGGTTTTGGAAGGTTTTGCGGAAGTCAATGAAGCCATGCTAACGGGAGAGAGTGATTTGGTGCAAAAGGAAGTTGACGCCTTGCTTTTGTCTGGAAGTTTCCTAGCCAGTGGGTCAGTTTTAGCTCAAGTTCACCATGTCGGTGCAGACAACTATGCTGCCAAACTCATGCTGGAAGCCAAGACCGTTAAACCAATCAACTCTCGTATCATGAAATCGCTGGACAGGTTAGCTGGTTTTACTGGGAAGATTATCATTCCCTTTGGTCTGGCTCTCTTGCTAGAAGCCTTGCTTTTAAAAGGCCTGCCTCTCAAGTCATCCGTTGTAAATTCGTCGACAGCCCTACTGGGAATGTTGCCCAAGGGAATCGCCCTTTTGACCATTACTTCGCTCTTGACTGCAGTGATCAAGCTAGGTTTGAAAAAGGTCTTGGTGCAGGAGATGTACTCTGTTGAGACCTTGGCGCGCGTGGACATGCTCTGTCTGGACAAGACGGGTACCATCACCCAAGGAAAGATGCAGGTGGAAGCCGTTCTTCCTTTGACCGAACAGTATGGAGAGTCAGCGCTTGCTAGCATCCTGACAAGCTACATAGCCCATAGTGAGGATAAAAATCCAACTGCCCAAGCTATTCGCCAGCGTTTCCAAGGTCTAGTAGCCTATCCTATGATTTCCAATCTCCCCTTCTCTAGCGACCGCAAGTGGGGAGCAATGGAATTGGAAGGTTTGGGAACAGTTTTCTTAGGGGCGCCTGAGATGTTGCTGGATTCTGAGGTCCCAGAAGCCAGAGAGGCCTTGGAGAGAGGTTCACGTGTCTTGGTCTTAGCCCTCAGTCAGGAAAAACTAGACCATCACAAACCACAGAAACCATCTGATATTCAGGCTCAAGCCTTGCTGGAAATCTTGGATCCCATTCGAGAAGGAGCAGCAGAGACGCTGGACTATCTCCGTTCTCAGGAAGTGGGCCTCAAGATTATCTCTGGTGATAATCCGGTCACTGTGTCCAGTATTGCCCAGAAGGCTGGCTTTGCAGACTATCACAGTTATGTAGATTGCTCAAAAATCACGGATGAGGAATTGGTTGATATGGCTGAGGAAACAGCCATTTTCGGTCGTGTTTCCCCTCATCAAAAGAAACTCATCATCCAAACGTTGAAAAAAGCAGGCCATACAACAGCTATGACTGGGGATGGAGTTAATGATATCCTGGCCCTTCGTGAGGCGGATTGTTCTATCGTGATGGCTGAGGGAGATCCGGCGACTCGTCAGATTGCTAATCTAGTTCTCTTGAACTCTGACTTTAATGATGTTCCTGAGATTCTCTTTGAAGGCCGTCGTGTAGTCAATAACATTGCCCATATCGCCCCTATTTTCTTGATAAAGACCATCTATTCTTTCTTGCTCGCAGTCATCTGTATTGCCAGTGCTCTTCTGGGGCGGTCTGAATGGATCTTGATTTTCCCCTTCATTCCGATCCAGATTACTATGATTGACCAGTTTGTGGAAGGTTTCCCGCCATTCGTTCTGACTTTTGAGAGAAATATCAAACCTGTTGAGCCAAATTTCCTTAGAAGATCCATGCTTCGTGCCCTACCAAGTGCTCTCATGGTTGTGTTCAGCGTTCTGTTTGTGAAAATATTTGGAAGTAGCCAAGGTTGGTCTGAGTTAGAAATCTCAACTCTACTCTATTATCTCTTGGGGTCAATTGGTTTCTTATCCGTATTTAGAGCCTGCATGCCATTTACCCTATGGCGTGTCCTCTTGATTGTTTGGTCAGTAGGAGGCTTCCTAGCAACAGCTCTCTTCCCAAGAATTCAAAAATTGCTTGAAATTTCAACCTTAACAGGACAAACTTTACCTGTTTATGGTGTCATGATGTTGGTCTTTACCGTGATATTTATCTTAACCAGTCGTTACCAAGCGAAAAAATAAAGAAAGGCTGCAATCTGTGGATTGCGGTCTTTTTAGGTGGAGGAGTGCTAGCTGAAATGTGGTATAATAAGAGGTAATAGAGTTTGGAAAGTGAGAGAGAATGATTTCAAAGAGATTAGAATTAGTGGCTTCCTTTGTGCCACAGGGAGCCATTTTATTAGATGTGGGAAGTGACCATGCTTATCTGCCTATCGACTTGGTCGAGAGAGGCCAAATTAAAAGTGCTATTGCAGGTGAGGTGGTGGAAGGTCCCTACCAGTCCGCAGTCAAAAACGTTGAAGCTCATGGTCTAAAGGAGAAAATCCAAGTCCGTTTAGCCAATGGGCTGGCAGCTTTTGAAGAGGCAGACCAAGTGTCTGTCATTACCATTGCTGGTATGGGTGGTCGTTTGATTGCTAGGATTTTAGAAGAAGGCTTGGACAAGTTAGCTAATGTAGAACGATTGATCCTCCAGCCCAATAATCGTGAAGACGACTTGCGCATCTGGCTACAAGAGAATGGGTTTCAGATTGTAGCTGAAAGCATCTTAGAAGAAGCTGGCAAGTTTTACGAGATTTTGGTGGTGGAAGCAGGACAAATGAAGCTATCAGCCATTGATGTTCACTTTGGCCCTTTCTTGTGCAAAGAGGTCAGTCCAGTCTTTGTCCAAAAATGGCAAAAAGAAGCTGCTAAGCTAGAGTTTGCCCTTGGACAAATCCCAGAAAAAAATCTGGAGGAACGTCAAGTTCTAGTCGATAAAATTCAAGCCATCAAGGAGGTGCTCCATGTTAGCAAGTGAAGTGATCCAAGCTTATGAAGCCTTTTGCCCCCAGGAATTTTCTATGGAGGGAGACAGTCGTGGCCTGCAAATTGGAACTTTGGACAAGGATATCCAAAGGGTCATGGTTGCTCTGGATATTCGTGAAGAAACGGTGGCTGAAGCCATTGAAAAGGGTGTGGACTTGATTATTGTCAAGCACGCGCCGATTTTCCGTCCCATCAAGGATTTGGTAGCCAGCCGTCCACAAAATCAGATTTACATTGATCTCATCAAGCATGACGTTGCAGTTTATGTAAGTCATACCAATATTGACATCGTTGAAAATGGTCTCAATGACTGGTTCTGTCAGATGTTAGGTATCGAGGAAACGACTTATCTGCAGGAAACAGGCCCTGAACGTGGGATTGGACGTATTGGAAATATTCAGCCTCAGACATTTGAGGAATTGGCCCAGAATGTCAAGCAAGTCTTTGGTTTAGATAGCCTTCGATTGGTGCATTATCAAGAGAGCGATTTGCAGAAGCCTATTTCAAGAGTTGCCATCTGTGGTGGTAGCGGGCAGTCTTTCTATAAGGATGCTTTAGCTAAAGGAGCGGATGTCTATATCACTGGTGATATTTACTACCACACTGCCCAGGATATGCTGTCTGATGGCTTGTTGGCACTGGATCCAGGACACTATATCGAAGTGCTGTTTGTGGAAAAAATCGCAGAGCTTCTTAATCAATGGAAAGGAGAAAATGGCTGGACTATTGATATTGTACCTAGTCAAGCATCGACCAATCCTTTCCACCATATCTAGTTAGAAAGTGAAAACAATGAAAAAAGTTGCTATTATCGGAGCAGGAATTGTGGGAGCAACAGCTGCCTACTACCTCTCGAAAGAAAGTGACCTAGAGGTGACCGTTTTTGACCATGGACAGGGTCAGGCAACCAAGGCTGCAGCAGGAATTATCAGTCCTTGGTTTTCCAAACGCCGCAATAAAGCTTGGTACAAGATGGCGCGCTTGGGGGCTGATTTTTATGTGGATTTATTAGCTGATTTAGACAAGTCAGGGCAAGAAATCAACTTTTACCAACGTTCGGGAGTCTTTCTCCTGAAAAGAGATGAATCCAAGTTGGAAGAACTCTATCAACTAGCCCTCCAGCGTAGAGAAGAATCTCCCTTGATAGGGCAATTAGCCATTCTAGACCAAGTATCAGCTAATGAATTATTCCCTGGCTTACAGGGATTTGACCGCTTGCTCTATGCTTCTGGTGGAGCGAGAGTAGATGGTCAACTCTTAGTGACTCGTTTGCTGGAAGCCAGTCATGTCAAGCTGGTCAAAGAAAAAGTGACTCTGACACCTTTAGCATCAGGTTACCAGATTGGTGAAGAGGTGTTTGACCAGGTTGTTTTGGCAACGGGAGCTTGGTTGGGTCACATATTAGAACCCTTGGGTTATGCTGTAGATGTTCGTCCTCAGAAAGGACAACTCCGAGATTATCAGCTTGCCCAAGACATGGCAGCTTACCCTGTTGTTATGCCAGAAGGGGAGTGGGATTTGATTCCTTTTGCAGGTGGGAAATCATCCCTAGGCGCTACCCATGAAAATGACATGGGATTTGATTTGACGGTAGATGAAACCTTACTCCAACAAATGGAGGAGGCAGCCTTGCCTCACTATCCAATCTTGGCAGTAGCGACTTCAAGAGCTGAGCGTGTGGGAATCCGTGCCTATACCAGTGATTTCTCACCTTTCTTTGGGCAAGTACCTGGCTTAGCAGGTGTCTATGCTGCTAGTGGACTAGGTTCATCAGGCCTCACAACTGGTCCTATCATTGGTTACCACCTAGCCCAACTGGTCCAAAGCAGGGAAATGACCTTAGACCCAGCAAACTACCCAATTGAAAACTATGTCAAACGAGTAAAAAGCAAATAAGAATTTTACTGAAATTTTAGCCTCCCCTCTAGGATGGCAAATGACATTCCCTATCAAAAATGGTAAAATAAGAAAAAATGATCCGAGAATCGAGGAAAAAAGATGCAAGAAAAGATTTTGGTAACGGGTGGAGCAGGTTTTATCGGAACCCACACAGTTATTGAGTTAATCCAAGCAGGTCATCAGGTTGTTGTGGTGGATAACCTTGTGAATAGTAACAGAAAAAGTTTAGAAGTTGTTGAAAGAATCACAGGAGTTGAAATTCCGTTTTATGGGGCAGATATTCGTGATACTGATACTCTCAGAGATATTTTCAAACAAGAAGAACCAACAGGGGTCATTCACTTTGCTGGTTTGAAGGCTGTTGGCGAATCAACCCGTATCCCTCTTGCCTACTATGACAACAATATCGCTGGAACTGTTAGTCTTTTGAAGGTCATGGAAGAAAACAACTGTAAAAACATTATTTTCAGTTCTTCTGCGACAGTTTACGGAGATCCGCATACAGTGCCAATCTTGGAAGATTTCCCACTTTCAGTGACCAACCCATATGGCCGCACCAAGCTTATGCTAGAGGAAATTTTGACGGATATTTACAAAGCAGACTCAGAATGGAATGTGGTCTTGCTTCGTTACTTTAACCCAATCGGAGCCCATGAGAGTGGAGATTTGGGAGAAAATCCAAACGGTATTCCAAACAATCTCTTGCCATATGTGACTCAAGTAGCCGTTGGTAAACTAGAGCAAGTGCAAGTGTTTGGAGATGATTACGATACGGAAGATGGAACAGGTGTTCGTGACTATATCCATGTTGTCGATTTGGCTAAAGGTCACGTTGCAGCTCTGAAAAAAATTCAAAAAGGTTCAGGTCTAAATGTTTATAACCTTGGAACTGGTAAAGGCTATTCTGTTCTTGAAATTATCCAAAACATGGAAAAAGCAGTGGGGCGCCCAATTCCTTACCGCATTGTAGAACGTCGCCCAGGGGATATCGCAGCCTGCTATTCAGATCCTGCAAAAGCCAAAGCAGAACTCGGCTGGGAAGCAGAACTCGGCATCACCCAAATGTGTGAAGACGCATGGCGTTGGCAAAGCAAGCATCCAAATGGATTTGAAGACTAAGATGGTGATGTCAATCATTGTCCCCTGTTTAAACGAAGAGGAAGTACTTCCTCTTTTTTATCAGGCTTTGGAAGCTTTACTTCCAGATTTGGAAACAGAAATCGAGTATGTTTTTGTCGATGATGGATCAAGTGATGGGACCTTGAGACTCTTAAAGGCCTATCGAGAACAAAATCCGGCAGTTCATTATATTTCTTTCTCGCGAAATTTTGGCAAAGAAGCTGCTCTATATGCAGGCTTGCAATATGCGACAGGAGATCTGGTGGTGGTGATGGATGCAGATCTCCAAGATCCTCCTAGTATGTTGCTTGAGATGAAAAACTTACTAGACCAGAATGCAGATTTAGACTGTGTAGGAACACGCAGAACCAGTCGGGAGGGAGAACCCTTCTTTCGCAGTTTCTGTGCTGATCTCTTTTACGGCTTCATGAAAAAAATCAGTCCAGTAGCCCTGCCGTCAGGTGTTCGTGATTTTCGCATGATGAGAAGGTCTGTGGTCGATGCCATTTTAAGCTTGACTGAGTCCAATCGTTTTTCGAAGGGACTTTTTGCCTGGGTCGGCTTTAAAACCCACTATCTGGACTATCCAAATGTCGAAAGGAAGGCTGGCAAGACCAGTTGGAGTTTTAGGCAACTCTTTTTCTACTCCATTGAAGGGATTGTTAATTTTTCAGATTTTCCCTTGACTATAGCCTTTGTAGCTGGTCTCCTATCTTGTTTTATTTCTCTACTGATGACCTTTTTTGTTGTGGTTCGGACCCTCATTTTGGGCAATCCGACATCAGGTTGGACCTCTCTGATGGCTGTCATTCTCTTTCTTGGAGGCATTCAACTCTTGACCATTGGGATTCTCGGCAAGTACATTAGTAAAATTTATTTGGAGACTAAAAAAAGACCACTTTATCTGATCAAAGAAAAAAGTGACCTTCCTGATTTTACAGAAAAAAATAAAGTGAAAAGACTATAATTTTACATGGAAATGTGCTAAACTAGAGGAAGTGGATTATCGCTATTGATTTAGGCTTCCTGATTGCTAATCAGGGCGCGAGTTGGGCAATTTTTAACAGCCTCTAAGACATCCTGGCTAGGAGAAATTTCTTTTTCTAGTTGGTCAGGGTCATCGTAAAAACGCACGATTCCATTATCGTGGTAATCAAATAAATCAGAATAAGTTTGGCAAAGCCCACAGGCGATGCATCGTTCAGGTATAAGTGTGATTTTCATATTTATATTGTAATAAGAAAAGTAAAAAAAAACAAGGAGCAGGGTATGGAAAAAGAACCGTGGCAAGAAGATATTTATGAAAATCAAGAAGAAACAAGATCAGAACGTCGTAAGAGAACTCAAGGCAGAGATGTAGTGGCCAATCGTGTCTTGACGATCCTAGCCAGTATTTTCTTTGTAATTGTGGTGGTGATGATTATTGTTCTCATCTATCTTTCATCAGGTGGGAGTAATCGCACAGCAGCCTTGAAAGATTTTCACGATTCAGATGCAAATGTAGTACAGATTTCATCATCTAGTAGTTCCCAGCCTGAACAGAGTTCAGAATCTTCTTCTGAACACTCGGAGGAAGCTACAGATCCAGAAGGGACGACAAAAGTCTTAGCAGGAGAAGGGGAAGCAGCTATTGCAGCTCGTGCAGGAATCTCCATTGCTCAGTTAGAGGCCTTGAATCCTGGGCACATGGCTACAGGATCTTGGTTTGCTAATCCAGGTGATGTTATAAAAATAAAATAGGAGCCGATATGAAAACAATTCAAATTGCTATTGACGGTCCTGCTTCAAGTGGTAAGAGTACGGTCGCAAAGATTATTGCTAAGGATTTTGGTTATACTTACCTAGATACAGGTGCCATGTATCGTGCAGCGACCTACATGGCTCTCAAGAACCAGTTAGGAGTAGAAGAAGTCGAAGCCCTTCTAGCCTTGTTGGACCAGCATCCAATCAGCTTTGGACGCTCAGAAACTGGAGATCAGCTTGTCTTTGTAGGCGATGTGGATATTACTCATCCTATCCGTGAAAATGAAGTGACCAATCATGTTTCTGCTATTGCAGCAATTCCTCAAGTGCGTGAGAAACTGGTTTCTCTCCAACAAAAAATCGCCCAGCAAGGCGGGATTGTCATGGATGGCCGCGATATTGGAACTGTTGTATTGCCACAAGCAGAATTAAAAATTTTCCTAGTAGCTTCGGTAGATGAAAGAGCAGAGCGTCGTTACAAGGAAAATATTGCCAAGGGAATTGAAACAAACCTTGAAATACTAAAAGAGGAAATTGCTGCGCGTGACTACAAGGATAGTCATCGTGAGACTTCGCCTCTCAAACAAGCAGAGGATGCAGTTTACCTTGATACAACTGGATTGAACATTCAAGAAGTAGTTGAAAAAATCAAAGCAGAAGCTGAAAAAAGAATGTAAATGTAGAAAAGCCGATAGATGGATATCGGTTTTTTCTAAATTTGTCAAAATGCTGATTTTAGGGTATAATAGTTGCTGTTCGAGAAATTTTGATTTTCAAAGAATAGTGAATGATGATAAGGAGAAACCATGAACAACTTACCAAATTGTCCAAAATGTAACTCAGAGTATGTCTACGAAGACGGTGCCCTACTGGTTTGCCCAGAGTGTGCTTATGAGTGGAATCCTGCTGAAGTTGCAGATGTAGAAGAGGGCCTTGTCGCTATCGATGCCAACGGAAATAAATTGGCTGACGGTGATACAGTAACTCTCATCAAGGACTTGAAAGTAAAAGGTGCGCCAAAAGATTTGAAACAAGGGACGCGCGTGAAAAATATCCGCATCGTAGAAGGCGACCACAATATCGACTGTAAGATTGATGGTTTTGGTGCCATGAAACTCAAATCAGAGTTTGTGAAGAAGATTTAAGTATGTCAAAACACTATAAATTTGTATTTTATAGCCGTATCTTCTTGTTTCTAGCGGCTTTTACGGGAGTTTATCTTGAAATTACCAAGCATGGTGGTTTTGGGATGCTTCTCTATTACACGGTTCTGTCCAACCTCTTGGTAACTATTTTTACCCTTTATCTCCTAAAGGTTATGAGCCGTGTAGGTGAAAACTGGCAAAGACCAAGTCTCTTGCGTTTAAAAGGTGGGGTCACCATGAGTATCATGATTACCTGTGTGATTTACCATTTCCTCTTAGCGCCCATTGCGACTAATTTCTATACTCTGGAAAATTTCCTTTGCCACTATATCGTTCCCCTCTGGTTTTTCGCAGATACCCTCTTTTTTGACAAACAGGGTCAATACAAGATTTGGGATCCAATTGTGTGGACGATTTTACCCTTGCTGTATATGATGTTTGCTCTTTTTAATGGCTTGGTTCTAAAACTCAATATTCCAAATGCCAAGGATAATCCTTTCCCTTACTTCTTTTTGAATGTGAACAAGGGATGGGATGTCGTATTCAAGTGGTGTCTGATTATCTTTGTTGCCTATATGGTAGCAGGATTTATCTTCTACTTTATTAAGCAAATCAAGAGAAAGTCATCCTAAGACACAAGGGATTCATTTTCGAGTTTAAGAAGGAGTCTGTACACTAAAGAGGCTTCTTCTTTTCTTGCTTGTTTGATAACTATCAAAAAATTAGAAGATTAAGAGAAATATAGAAAGAGATTTCATGAAACAATTTTTAGAACGGGCCAGTATTTTGGCTCTCTCCCTCGTTTTGATTACGTCCTTTTCCATCTCGAGTGCCCTGCCAGCCATGTTTGACTATTATCAAGGTTATCCTAAGGAACAAATTGAGCTTTTGGCGAGCTTGCCCTCTTTTGGGATTATGATGATGTTACTACTAAATGGTTTTTTAGAAAAAATCTTTCCTGAGCGCTTACAAATTAGTTTGGGATTGCTGATTTTATCACTGAGTGGAACAGCACCCTTTTGGTATCAAGCCTATCCTTTTGTATTTGGAACACGGATTCTTTTTGGTTTGGGAGTTGGGATGATCAATGCCAAGGCTATTTCTATCATCAGTGAGCGTTATCAAGGGAAAACGCGAATTCAGATGTTAGGGCTACGTGGTTCTGCAGAGGTTGTTGGAGCTTCTCTCATTACCTTGGCAGTCGGCCAGTTGTTGGCCTTTGGTTGGACAGCTACCTTCCTAGCTTATAGTGCTGGATTTTTGGTGCTGACCCTTTATCTGCTCTTTGTCCCTTATAGAAAAGAAAAGAAAGAAGTCAAGAAAAAAGCGAAGGAAGCAAGTCGCTTAACTCGAGAAATGAAAGGCTTGATTTTTACCCTAGCTATTGAAGCAGCGGTTGTAGTTTGTACCAATACGGCTATTACTATTCGTATTCCAAGTTTGATGGTGGAAAGAGGACTTGGAGATGCCCAGTTATCTAGTTTTGTTCTTAGTGTCATGCAGTTGATCGGGATTGTGGCTGGTGTGAGTTTTTCTTTCTTGATTTCTATCTTTAAAGAGAAACTGCTCCTCTGGTCTGGTATTACCTTCGGTTTAGGGCAAATTGTGATTGCTCTGGCTCCATCCTTGTGGGTGGTAGTAGCAGGAAGCATTCTGGCTGGTTTTGCCTACAGTGTAGCCTTGACGACAGTTTTTCAACTTGTCTCTGAACGAATTCCAGCTAAACTCCTCAATCAAGCCACTTCATTTGCAGTTTTAGGCTGTAGTTTTGGAGCCTTTACGACCCCATTTGTTCTAGGTGCAATTGGCTTACTAACTCACAATGGCATGCTAGTCTTTACCATCTTAGGAGGTTGGTTGATTGTAACATCTATCTTTGTCATGTACTTACTTCAAAAGAGAGCTTAGGATTGGTTTCCTAAGTTTTTCTTTTTGTGAATTTTGTACCCAGACACTATTTGATTTAGGAACTTGTTTACAGATTATTTTCTTGATAAAATAGAAGTTATGACGAGATATAAAGCAACTATTTCCTATGATGGTTACGCCTTTGCTGGTTTTCAGCGCCAGCCTCATGCGCGTAGCGTTCAGGAAGAAATTGAAAAAACCTTGACCAGGTTAAATAAGGGGCAAGCTATCACTGTTCACGGTGCTGGTAGGACAGATAGTGGGGTTCATGCTTTAGGACAGGTTATTCATTTTGACCTGCCTTATCAAATGGATGAGGAGAAGCTCCGTTTTGCTCTAGACACTCAGTCCCCTGAAGATATTGATGTGATCTCGATTGAGCTTGTAGCGGATGATTTTCATTGCCGTTATGCCAAACATAGCAAAACCTATGAGTTTATCGTGGATAGGGGGCGTCCCAAAAATCCGATGCGCCGTCACTATGCCACTCACTTTCCCTACCAACTCGATGTGGAACAAATGCAGATTGCAATCAAAAAGCTAGAGGGAACCCACGATTTCACAGGCTTTACAGCCTCTGGGACTAGTGTAGAAGATAAGGTTCGCACTATTACAGAAGCTAGCCTTAGGGTGGATGAGACAGGCCAGTTTTTGACCTTTACCTTTTCAGGAAATGGTTTCTTGTATAAGCAGATTCGCAATATGGTGGGGACGCTACTCAAAATTGGCAATAACCGCATGCCAGTAGAGCAGATTGACCTCATCTTGGAGAAAAAGGACAGGCAACTTGCAGGTCCCACTGCAGCACCAAATGGTTTATATTTAAAGGAGATTCGTTATGAAGAATAATCGTATTTTAGCACTTTCTGGAAATGATATTTTTAGTGGTGGTGGTTTGTCCGCGGATTTGGCTACCTATACCTTGAACGGCTTGCATGGCTTTGTAGCAGTGACTTGTTTGACAGCCTTGACAGAAAAAGGATTTGAAGTCTTTCCAACTGACGATACCATTTTTCAACATGAATTAGATAGCTTGCGTGATGTGGAGTTTGGGGGAATTAAGATTGGTCTTCTTCCAACTGTCAGTGTGGCTGAGAAGGCATTGGACTTTATCAAACAACGCCCAGGAGTGCCTGTGGTTCTGGATCCTGTCTTGGTCTGCAAGGAAACGCACGACGTAGCTGTAAGTGAGCTCTGTCAAGAATTGATTCGCTTTTTCCCTCATGTCAGTGTGATTACGCCTAATCTTCCTGAAGCAGAATTACTAGCAGATCAAGAGATTAGAACCCTTGAAGATATGAAAACTGCAGCACAGAAATTGCATGACTTAGGAGCGTCAGCAGTCATTATCAAGGGAGGCAATCGCCTTAGTCAGGACAAGGCTGTAGATGTCTTTTATGATGGACAAACCTTTACAGTCCTAGAAAATCCCGTCATCCAAGGGCAAAATGCTGGTGCAGGTTGTACCTTTGCCTCCAGCATTGCCAGTCATCTAGTCAAAGGTGATGAACTTTTACCAGCAGTAGAAAGCTCTAAGGCTTTCGTTTATCGTGCTATTGCACAAGCAGATCAGTATGGAGTAAGACAATATGAAGCAAACCAAAACAACTAAAATCGCCCTTGTATCACTATTAACCGCCCTCTCTGTGGTTCTAGGTTATTTCTTAAAAATTCCAACACCGACAGGCATTCTAACTCTTTTAGATGCGGGTGTCTTCTTTACGGCCTTCTACTTTGGTAGTCGCGAAGGGGCTGTAGTCGGAGGACTAGCAGGTTTCTTGATTGACCTCTTATCAGGCTACCCTCAGTGGATGTTCTTTAGCTTGCTCAACCATGGCTTGCAGGGATTTTTCGCAGGACTTAAAGGAAAAACTCAGTGGTTAGGCCTTATCTTAGCAACGATTGCCATGGTAGGGGGTTACGCCTTGGGTTCTACATTGATGAATGGCTGGACAGCAGCCCTACCAGAGATCTTACCAAATTTCATGCAAAATATGGTAGGGATGATTGTAGGATTTATCCTTAGTCAAAGTATTAAGAAGATTAAGTAAAGAGGATGTGGAGAAAGTCCTAAAAATCAGAAAAAACGCATAGTATCAGGTATTGAAAACCTTGATAGTATGCGTTTTATTGTGGGAAGATTTTATACTCTTCGAAAATCTCTTCAAACCACGTCAGCGTCGCCTTACCGTATATATGGTTACTGACNNCCTCAAAGCAGTGCTTTGAGCAACCTGCGGCTAGCTTCCTAGTTTGCTCTTTGATTTTCATTGAGTATTAGATGAATATTAATCAAAATAAAGTAAGTCTTTGCTGGTACTTGTAAAGAGGTCGAAGCCATTCTTGGTAACAACACCGCAGTCTTCGATACGGACACCGACTTTACCAGGGATATAGATTCCTGGTTCAACAGAGAAGCACATGCCTTCTTCGATGACCATGTCGTTTCCTTCCATGATAGATGGGAATTCGTGAACATCCATACCGATACCATGACCGAGACGGTGGTTGAAGTACTCGCCATAACCAGCTTTTTCGATGACCTCACGGGCAGCGCGGTCCACTTCATGGGCAGTCACACCTGGCTTGATAAAGTCAAGGGCAGCTTGTTGGGCTTCAAGAGTCAAGTTGTAAATGTCTTTCTTGAATTGGTCAGGTTTACCGACAGCGACTGTACGAGTCATGTCTGATGCGTAACCGTTGACTAGAACACCAAGGTCAAAGAGGAGAAGGGCGTTATTCTCAACTTTGTTAGCTGCCGGAATGCCGTGCGGATTTGCAGCATTATCACCAGTCAAGACCATGGTATCAAAGCTCATTTCATAGCCTTCACGTTTCATGGCAAAGTCAATTTGAGCGATGATATCTGTCTCTGTCTTATCAAGAGAAATATTATCAAAACCAACCTTAACAGCCTTGTCCGCATAGAGACCTGCAACCATCATTTTTTGCACTTCGTCAGCTGATTTGATGAGGCGCATGCGTTGGATACGAGGAGTGAGGTTTTCAAACTCAGCAGTTTCAAAGACTATTTTCAAGCCATGGTATTTGGTCAAGATGAGATTGTCAAACTCAACAGCGACACGTTTGAAATCAAGCTGTGGAAGAGCATGTTTCATTTTTTGCCATGGATTTTCAGAGTCTACATAGCCCACAACTGGGAAAGAGACAGTGCTGCTTGCACGCTCAACCTCAAGGGCTGGGACAAAGAGGAGGGGATCCTGATCTGCTAGGACAAAAAGGAACATTTGGCGTTCATGGGGATCACTGTAAAAGCCAGTGAGGTAATTGATTGTGACGGGGTCAGATACGACAGCGACGTCTAGTTTTTCTGATTCAAGATATGTTACGATTTGTTGTAATTTAGACATATGCTACCTTCTTTCTACCCCTCTATTTTGGCAAAAAAAGAGAGAAAATGCAAGGGAGAAGGGTAAAAGAAAAGACAAAAAGAACTCCGACAAGATGTGGAGTTCTTTGATATGGTTTTCCTTGTTTTAAGAAAAGTCAGCCTTGCTTTTGACGTCACTGTATTCTTCAGCGATTTCTTGACTGAGAATATCTTCATAGGCAGGAAGTTGGATATCCTGACCATATTTCTTTTTGAGGGCGGTAGTGACTAGGCGATAAGCCAGATTGGCATTGCGAGAGAGGATAGGCCCGTGGAAGTAGGAACCAAAGACATTCTTGTAATGAACCCCTTCGCCGACTTTTTCTTCATTGTTTCCATTTCCATAGACTACCTGTCCCAGTGGTTTTTGGTCATCTGAGAGGAAGGTACGGCCCTGATGGTTTTCAAAACCATAGTAGGTTTCATCGAAATCTTCATTGTGAATCTTGATGTCACCGATAAAACGGTTATTGGTCTGGTTGAGGGTGTAGTGGTCCATGACACCTAGCCCTTCGATACGTCTCCCTGAAGCTTCAATATAATATTGACCCAATAGTTGGAAACCACCGCAGATAGCCAGAACCACACCGTCGTTTTGGATGTAGTTGTCAATGCTTTCTTTTTTAGCAGGTAGGTCGTCTGCAATGATACTCTGTTCAAAGTCTTGACCACCACCGAAAAAGGCAATGTCGTAGTGATTTTTATCAAAGTCATCATGGAGAGAAACGATGTCAACCGTCACATGGGCTCCCAGCTTTTCAGCCACATACTTGAGCATGAGGATGTTTCCATTGTCCCCGTAGGTATTCATGAGGTTTCCGTAGAGGTGGGCAATGTTGAGCTGATAGGGGTAATTGCCAGCTTTTGAGGAAAGTGAAGTATAAACCATTAGTTCATTTCCTTTCTAACAATCTGACGACTAGCCAGCAGTTCGCGGAATTCCAGCATAGCAGTATAGGTAGCTAGGATATAGGCATGCTTGCAGTCTTGGTTCTCAATGATCTTAAGAACTTGTTCCAGACTACTTGTTTCAGTAATTTTATCAGCTGGATAGCCAGTTACTCGTAGACGACGTGCGATTTCAGAATGGCGAACACCGCCAGCGTTGATTTCTGGAATGTCCATGTCAGTGATTTGTTCAAAATCAGCATCCCAGATCCAGCTGGTATCAATACCGTCTGCGTAGTTGGCATTGAGGAGGACAGATAGGCTAAATGGATAAGGAGCTAGTTTAATCATTTCGATAGCTTGGGTCGCACCGACTGGATTTTTAATCAAGACGAGGGTGCATTCCTTATCACCGATATGGAAGGTTTCTTGGCGTCCAAAGACCGCACGGCTCTTGTCAAAACCTTGCTTGATAAGTTGGGAATCTGCACCGAGAAAACGGGCGATAGCAACTGCAGCTAGGGCGTTGTAGATATTGTAGAGCCCGCCGATTTGGATGCCGTATTCTTGTCCGTCAATGACAAAGCGAGAGCGATTGTTGGTCAATTCAACCAGTTCTGTCAAGCGATAGTCCAGATCAGGACGTTTACATCCACAGCCTTCACAGATATAGGCACCCAAGTTTGCATAGGTATTATGCTCATATTTGAGGATTCCTTGGCAGTCAGGGCAGAGGATTCCTTCTGTATTATAGTGAGCCAGCTGGGCTGGACCTTTCTCCAAGTCAAAACCAAAATACTGTACAGGATTTGGAATAGCTGGCTTGTAGAAAAGTGGGCTGTCTCCATTAAGGAGAACAGTGGCAGTAGGCACCTTACGAATAGCATCCAAAATCATCTTGTAAGTTGTGTAAATCTCACCATAGCGGTCCATCTGGTCACGGAAGATATTGGTGATGACGAAGAGACTTGGCTGGATATAGTCACAGATACGAGATAGACTGGCCTCGTCGATTTCTAGGACGGCAATATTTTTCCCAGTTTTAGATGATTTGGCAGTCAAGAAGGTCGTTGCGATTCCTGTAATCATGTTAGCACCGCTTGGGTTGGTCAGAACTTGACCATAAACCTCTTTTAAAATACCGACAGTGAGGGCAGTTGTCAGGGTTTTTCCGTTAGTTCCAGTGACCACGACAATCTCGTAGTTCTTAGCTAGGTTTTGTAAAATATCTTTATCAAATTGAAGGGCGACTTTTCCTGGGAGCGTACTTCCACGGCCAAGACGGCTTAAAATGAAGTGGGAGGAACGCCCAGCAAGAAGGCCCAAAGTAGTTTTTAAGTTCATGTTTCTATTATATCATAAAAGAGGGAAAAGACAGATTTGAGATTCCGCAGAAGTAAAAACAGCCCAAAGAGGGCTGTCAGTTAAGATGAGATTTCAACTTAAATCGCAAACAAGTCATTCAAGTTCTCAGCCAAGGTTGGGTGAGTGAAGATTTGTTTTGTGAAGTAAGTGTAAGGAATCTTGTTGTCCATAGCAACAGTAATGATGTTGATGATTTCTTGAGATCCTTCTGAGAAGATGCTTGCTCCAAGAATTTCTTTTGTTTCAGTATTCACAACAGCTTTGAAAGCTCCGCGAAGGTCTCCGTTCACGTGACCACGAGGCATGGCTGCAACAGGAATTTCCTTAACGGCGTATGGAAGTTTCAAATCAGCTGCTTGGCTTTCAGTCAAACCAACTTGTGAAAGTGCAGGTGTGATAAACATGGTGTTTGGTACATTGAGACGGTCTTCAAGTGTGTAGCTACCATCTCCAGCAAGGTAGCTGTAAACAACACGGAAGTCATCAAGTGAAATGTAAGTAAATTGAAGGCCACCGTTGACATCTCCAACTGCAAAGACACCAGGAACGTTTGTTTGACAATGTTTGTCTACTTTAATAGCGCCACGTTCAGTTAGTTCAATATCTGTATTTTCAAGTTGAAGTGGTTCTACATTTGGTTTGCGTCCAGTTGCGTAGAGAAGGGCGTCGAAACGGTAAGTTTCGTTTTCAGTCACGACAAGGACTTGGTCACCATCGTTTTTGATTTCAGTAGTATGGATATTTTGAAGCAATTCAATGCCATCTTCTTCCATGTATTGTTTAGCAAGAGCTGCGATGGAAGGTTCTGCACGAGGAAGGAAAGTATCCAAGGCATCTAGAACTGTGACCTTGCTTCCAAGTTTGTTGTAAAGGCCGGCAAATTCAAGACCGATATTTCCACCACCAAGGACTCCAAGGTTTTCAGGCAATTTGTCCAAGTTTTGGATACCTGTTGAGTCAAAGACGTTTTTGCTTGTAGCAAGTCCAGGGATTGGCAAGACGTTTGAAACAGCACCAGTATTGATGACGATTGTTTCAGCAGTCAGTTCTTTCTTTTCATCACCAGCTTGAATTTCAATGACTTTATTTGAAAGGAAGTGAGCTTCCGCATCAAAGATATCTACGCCTGTACCTGCAACAGTAGCATAGTTTTTACCATTGAGGCGACCAGTGATCGTGTTTTTGGTAGCAATGACTTCTTCAAAAGACAAGTCTTTCTCAGCAGCAACTAGCAAAGTTTTAGTTGGGATACATCCGATGTTGATACAAGTTCCACCGTACATAGCTTTGCTACGTTCAATGAGGGCAACTTTTTTGCCAGCTGAAGCCAATTTACCAGCTAGTGTTTTACCAGCTTTACCAAATCCGATAACGATTAAATCATAAGTTAACATTTAGAGTTCCTCCTATTCGCATTTCATTCTAGCACAAGAAAAAAACTTTTGCACAATTCTGCTACGAAAAAGACAGAAAAAGATAAAAACGCTTTCCAGACAAAAAACTAGTAATTTTTTGACAAGCTTGATAAACTAAAATCCTATCTATTTTTATATAAGATAGAATAAATGTCCGAAAATAGGAGGTTTTATGAAATCGAATCGTTATATTATTGCCTTTGCTGGGGTCATTTTACACTTAATGCTGGGTTCTACTTATGCTTGGAGTGTTTATCGCAACCCTATTATTGAAAAAACGGGATGGGATCAGGCTTCTGTTGCCTTTGCCTTTAGTCTAGCAATCTTTTGTTTGGGCTTATCTGCTGCATTTATGGGACGTTTGGTAGAAAAATTTGGTCCGAGAGTCATGGGGAGTCTATCTGCTTTTCTATACGCAGGTGGAAATATCTTAACAGGATTTGCGATAGACCGTCAGGAACTGTGGTTGTTGTATCTCGCTTATGGCATTTTAGGTGGGCTTGGTTTGGGAGCAGGCTATATTACCCCTGTGTCAACGATTATAAAATGGTTTCCTGATAAACGTGGTCTCGCAACAGGTTTAGCGATTATGGGGTTTGGTTTTGCTTCTTTATTGACTAGTCCCATAGCGCAACATCTCATCGCAGGGGTAGGGCTTGTAGAAACTTTTTATATTTTAGGTGCAAGTTACTTTATTATCATGCTCCTAGCTTCACAATTCATTAAGCGTCCAAATGAGCAAGAGCTTGCAATTTTATCTGCTTCAGGGAAAGAAAAAACAGCCTCTTTGACGCAAGGAATGGCTGCAAATCAGGCTCTAAAAAGCAATCGGTTTTATATACTTTGGATTATTTTCTTTATCAACATAGCTTGTGGTTTAGGCTTAATTTCAGCGGCATCGCCAATGGCACAGGAGATGGCTGGCTTGTCTACAAGTCATGCAGCAGTAATGGTGGGCGTTTTAGGGATTTTCAATGGATTTGGTCGCTTGCTCTGGGCGAGCTTATCTGACTATATCGGTCGCCCCCTAACCTTTAGTATATTACTGCTTGTCAATCTTTTCTTTTCTCTCTCACTTTGGCTCTTTACAGATTCCGTTTTATTTGTAGTCGCTATGTCTATTTTGATGACTTGCTATGGAGCTGGTTTTTCTTTGATTCCAGCTTATCTCAGTGATATTTTTGGAACCAAGGAATTGGCTGCTCTGCATGGATATATTTTAACAGCTTGGGCCATGGCTGGTTTAGCAGGACCTATTTTATTAGCAGAAACTTATAAAATGGCTCATTCTTACACACAAACCTTGTTCGTTTTTATCATTTTATATAGTATCGCCTTGGCTTTGTCTTATTATCTAGGTCGTTCCATCAAAAAGGAAAGCCAAAAACCGCTTACATGATTTTCTGTAGAAATGGGGCTATCTTTTGCTCTGGTCTTGTGTTATACTAGATGGGTTGCAAAGAAAACAGTACTTTTCTTTTGTGGAAAAGAAGCAACACGATTTTGTATCCAGTATATGAAAATACGTCATAAAAAGAAAAGTATAAACTAAGTCCTATAGGGTGGCTTCGCACCACCTTTAGAAAGAAGAACAACGTGAAATTTAATGAATTAAACTTGTCTGCTGATTTGCTAGCAGAGATTGAAAAAGCTGGTTTTGTAGAAGCCAGTCCTATCCAAGAACAAACCATTCCTTTGGCTCTAGAAGGCAAGGACGTTATCGGTCAAGCTCAGACTGGTACAGGAAAAACCGCAGCCTTTGGCTTGCCAACCCTTGAAAAAATCCGTACAGAAGAAGCGACCATCCAAGCCTTGGTTATCGCTCCAACTCGTGAACTCGCTGTCCAAAGTCAAGAAGAACTCTTCCGCTTTGGTCGTAGTAAGGGAGTCAAAGTCCGCTCAGTATATGGTGGATCAAGCATTGAAAAACAAATTAAGGCTCTTAAATCTGGTGCCCATATCGTGGTGGGAACTCCAGGTCGCCTCTTGGACTTGATTAAACGCAAGGCCTTGAAATTACAAGATATTGAAACGCTTATCCTTGACGAAGCCGATGAAATGCTCAACATGGGCTTTCTTGAAGACATCGAAGCCATTATCTCGCGTGTCCCTGAAAATAGACAAACCTTGCTCTTCTCAGCAACTATGCCAGATGCCATCAAACGTATCGGTGTTCAGTTTATGAAAGAACCTGAGCATGTCAAGATTGCTGCTAAGGAATTGACCACAGAATTGGTTGATCAATACTACATCCGAGTTAAAGAACAAGAAAAATTTGATACCATGACTCGTCTCATGGATGTGGAACAACCAGAACTTGCTATCGTATTTGGTCGTACCAAGCGCCGTGTGGATGAATTGACTCGTGGTCTGAAAATCCGTGGCTTCCGTGCAGAAGGAATTCATGGAGACCTAGACCAAAACAAACGTCTTCGTGTCCTTCGTGACTTCAAAAATGGGAACCTTGATGTTTTAGTTGCGACGGACGTTGCAGCGCGTGGCTTGGATATTTCAGGTGTGACCCATGTCTATAACTACGATATTCCACAAGATCCTGAAAGCTATGTTCACCGTATCGGTCGTACAGGTCGTGCTGGTAAGTCAGGTCAGTCTATTACTTTCGTATCACCAAATGAAATGGGCTACCTCCAAATCATTGAAAACTTGACTAAGAAACGCATGAAAGGTCTCAAACCTGCAAGTGCAGAAGAAGCCTTCCAAGCTAAAAAACAAGTAGCTCTCAAGAAAATCGAACGTGATTTTGCAGATGAAACCATTCGTGCCAACTTTGAGAAATTTGGTAAGGACGCTCGTAAGCTAGCTGCCGAATTTACTCCAGAAGAATTGGCAATGTATATCTTGAGTCTGACAGTCCAAGATCCAGATAGCCTTCCTGAAGTGGAGATTGCGCGTGAAAAACCACTACCGTTTAAACCGTCAGGTAATGGCTTCGGTGGTAAAGCTAAAGGAGGTCGTCGTGGAGATGACCGTCGTGATAATCGCCGTGGAGACAACCGTCGTGGTGGTCGTCGTGATGAGTTCAACAAAGGAAGTCGTGGCAACGATCGTTTTGATAAGGAAAAACGTTACCGTAAGGATAATAAAAAACCACGCAATACTTCAAGCGAAAAGAAAACAGGCTTTGTTATTCGTAACAAGGGCGATAAATAAGAAAAAGCGGTTCAAAATGAATCGCTTTTTTATATAAGGAGACCGAATGTGAAAAGATAATACTCTTCGAAAATCTCTTCAAACCTCGTCAACGTCGCCTTGCCGTAGATATGTTACTGACTTCG
>NZ_VMLY01000006.1:82806-202764 GCF_013276905.1 Streptococcus sp. 3109
GAGCTGACTTCGTCAGTTTTATCTGCAACCTTAAAGCAGTGCTTTGAGCAGCCTGCGGCTAGTTTCCTAGTTTGCTCTTTAATTTTCATTGAGTATAAATAAAATCATTGTATTATCTTTTTATAATGTTATAATACACAAAAATAGGCAGTTTGTCAATAGAAAAGGAACAATTTAATTAAAAATATTCTGGTTTTTAAAAATTGCAAGTCAATAAGGAATTTTCAGATAATGATTGAAAAAGAGACGTTTTTATGTTATAATGATAGCGATTAAATTCGAGGTGAAAAATGGCACATTTATTAGAAAAAACAAGAAAGATTACATCAATTTTGAAGCGCTCAGAGGAGCAGTTGCAGGATGAGCTTCCTTACAACGCTATTACGCGTCAGTTAGCGGATATTATTCATTGCAATGCCTGCATTATCAATAGTAAGGGACGTCTGCTTGGCTATTTTATGCGTTATAAAACAAATACAGATCGCGTAGAGCAATTCTTCCAAACTAAGATATTCCCAGATGACTACGTTCAAGGGGCTAATATGATTTACGAAACAGAATCAAACTTGCCTGTTGAGCATGATATGAGTATTTTCCCTGTTGAGAGTAGAGATGATTTTCCAGATGGCTTGACGACTATTGCACCGATTCATGTATCGGGGATTCGCCTTGGTTCTTTGATTATTTGGCGCAATGATAAAAAATTCGAAGATGAAGATTTGATTTTGGTTGAGATTGCCAGTACCGTGGTTGGGATTCAGCTTCTTAACTTCCAGCGTGAAGAAGATGAGAAAAATATCCGTCGCCGTACTGCTGTCACCATGGCGGTTAATACCCTTTCTTACTCCGAACTCCGTGCTGTTTCAGCAATTTTAGGGGAATTAAATGGAAATGAAGGGCAGTTGACTGCGTCTGTGATTGCAGACCGTATCGGAATTACCCGTTCTGTGATTGTCAATGCCCTTCGTAAACTTGAGTCTGCAGGGATTATTGAAAGTCGCTCACTTGGAATGAAGGGAACCTATCTTAAGGTCTTGATTTCAGATATTTTTGAAGAAGTGAAGAAAAGAGATTACTAATGACTAAAGCTTTAATTTCGATTGATTATACAGAAGATTTTGTTGCTGATAGTGGGAAGCTGACAGCAGGCGCTCCAGCCCAGGCTATTTCGGATGCCATTAGCAAGGTGACTCGATTAGCTTTTGAAAGAGGAGATTACATCTTCTTTACCATCGATGCTCATGAAGAAAACGATTGTTTCCATCCAGAAAGCAAGCTATTCCCTCCTCATAATCTGATTGGGACGAGCGGACGGAATTTATACGGAGATTTGGGGACCTTTTATCAAGAGCATGGTTCAGACAGTCGTGTCTTTTGGATGGATAAACGCCATTACTCAGCTTTTTCAGGGACTGACCTGGATATTCGTTTGAGAGAGCGTAGAGTGTCTACCGTTATCTTAACAGGTGTCTTGACGGATATCTGTGTCCTACATACAGCTATAGATGCCTATAATCTAGGATATGACATCGAGATTGTTCAACCAGCTGTTGCTTCCATCTGGCCTGAAAATCATCAATTTGCCCTAGGCCATTTCAAAAATACACTTGGAGCTAAGTTAGTAGATGAAAATCTAAATGAAATTTTAGAGTAATTTGGTTGATGAAATGAAAAAAATTGAAAAAAAGTGTTGACAAGCATCCCAAAAGTTGATATACTAGTAAAGTAATCGACGCGGGGATGGCGGAATTGGCAGACGCGCAGGACTAAGGATCCTGTGACCGCTTTAGGTCGTGAGGGTTCAAGTCCCTCTCTCCGCATAGGATAAGAGTTAGCTTAGGCTAGCTCTTTTGTATTTCTCTAAAAAATTAGAATCCAGTCAAATGTAGTGGAGAATCAGCGAAAATATGGGAAAGCTGATTCTTGTTTCTGCTTTTGTATAGAAGAATAATAAAGATTATCTTCTTCAAATTCTCCGATATTCTCTAAAGTTTTGTGCAAGTTGCACAGAACTTTTTAATTTTTTTGGTCACCTTGCCATAGAAATGTAAAGCGTTTTCATCTATAATATAATTATCAAAAGACAAAAGGAGTTCACCTCATGGTAGAATTAAATCTTAAAAATATTTACAAAAAATATCCAAATAGCGAACACTATTCAGTTGAAGATTTCAACTTGAACATCAAAGATAAAGAATTTATCGTTTTCGTAGGTCCTTCAGGATGTGGTAAATCAACTACACTCCGTATGATTGCTGGTCTTGAAGACATCACAGAAGGTACTGCATCTATCGATGGCGTGGTTGTCAACGACGTAGCTCCAAAAGACCGCGACATCGCTATGGTATTCCAAAACTACGCTCTTTACCCACACATGACTGTTTATGACAACATGGCTTTCGGTTTGAAATTGCGTAAATACAGCAAAGAAGACATCGACAAACGTGTGCAAGAAGCAGCTGAAATTCTTGGATTGAAAGAATTTTTGGAACGTAAACCAGCTGACCTTTCAGGTGGTCAACGTCAACGTGTTGCCATGGGGCGTGCTATCGTCCGTGATGCAAAAGTATTCTTGATGGACGAACCTTTGTCAAACTTGGATGCTAAACTTCGTGTATCAATGCGTGCTGAAATTGCGAAAATCCACCGTCGTATCGGAGCTACAACTATCTACGTAACTCACGACCAAACAGAAGCGATGACACTTGCAGACCGTATCGTTATCATGTCAGCAACTAAGAACCCTGCTGGTACAGGTACTATCGGACGTGTAGAACAAATCGGTACTCCTCAAGAAGTTTACAAAAACCCGGTTAACAAATTCGTAGCAGGATTTATCGGAAGTCCAGCTATGAACTTCATCAATGTGAAATTGGTTGGAAGTGAAATTATTTCTGATGGTTTCCGTTTGAAAGTTCCAGAAGGTGCTTTGAAAGTTCTTCGTGAAAAAGGCTACGAAGGTAAAGAATTGATCTTCGGTATTCGTCCAGAAGACGTGAATGCAGAACCTGCTTTCCTTGAAACATTCCCAGACTGTGTTGTAAAAGCGACTATCTCTGTATCAGAACTGCTTGGTTCAGAATCTCACCTTTACTGCCAAGTTGGTAAAGACGAATTTGTTGCTAAAGTTGATGCTCGTGACTACTTGCAGACAGGTGCAACAGTTGAGCTTGGATTTGACTTGAACAAAGCACACTTCTTTGATGTAGAAACTGAAAAAACAGTCTATTAAAATAAATAAAATTCAAAGCACTACAAGAAAAGATATCTCTTTATCAATTGTAGTGGAGAGATATCAGTTAATCTAGGGAGAGAAACAAAATGCTTCTCTCCTTTTTGTTAGGGAAGTCATATTAGGCATCTATCTTGTGATACTCCTTGAATAAAAATGGTCATCTTATTTGCCTTATAGGGTGACTAGCAGATGAAATATTGTTTTCTCTTTCTTCTTTACTAGAAAGTATGGTATAATAGAGAGTAAAAAACTTTGAAAGAAAGAAAAAGATGAATTTAAAAGATTACATTGCAACAATTGAAAATTATCCAAAGGAAGGGATTACCTTCCGTGATATCAGTCCTTTGATGGCTGATGGAAATGCATATAGCTACGCTGTTCGTGAAATTGTTCAGTATGCTACTGACAAGAAAATAGACATGATTGTAGGGCCTGAGGCTCGTGGATTTATCGTGGGCTGTCCAGTTGCCTTTGAGTTGGGAATTGGTTTTGCCCCTGTTCGTAAGCCAGGTAAATTACCACGTGAAGTCATTTCTGCTGACTATGAAAAAGAGTACGGTGTTGATACCTTGACTATGCATGCGGATGCCATCAAGCCAGGTCAACGTGTTCTTATTGTAGATGACCTCTTGGCAACAGGTGGAACTGTTAAGGCAACCATCGAGATGATTGAAAAACTTGGTGGTGTTGTAGCAGGTTGTGCCTTCCTTGTTGAATTGGATGAATTGAACGGCCGTGAAAAAATCGGTGACTACGATTACAAAGTTTTGATGCATTATTAATGAAAAACAGTCCCTAGGGCTGTTTTCTCTACATTAGGATATAAAAATAGACTATAGCTAGTTAGAGAAAAACTATAATTGAAAACTATATCTTCTTGCAGTATAATAAAAGGACTAAGTGTTTGAGATTTGGCTTCAAACATATGCAATGATTCCTGAAAGAATACAGTTAGGAGAGGGTTATGCCGATTCGAATTGATAAAAAATTGCCAGCTGTTGAGATTTTACGGACAGAGAACATCTTTGTCATGGATGATCAACGTGCTGCTCACCAAGATATTCGTCCTTTGAAGATTTTAATTTTAAATCTCATGCCACAGAAAATGGTCACAGAAACCCAGTTGTTACGCCACTTGGCTAATACCCCCCTACAACTGGATATTGATTTTCTCTATATGGAGAGCCACCGTTCTAAGACAACTCGTTCAGAGCACATGGAGACCTTTTATAAAACTTTTCCTGAAGTCAAGGATGAGTATTTTGATGGGATGATTATCACGGGTGCTCCAGTTGAACATTTACCATTTGAGGAAGTGGACTATTGGGAGGAATTTAGCCAGGTGCTTGAGTGGTCCAAGACTCATGTCTATTCGACGCTTCATATCTGTTGGGGGGCTCAGGCTGGGCTCTACCTACGCTATGGGGTAGAAAAATACCAGATGGACAGTAAGTTATCAGGTATTTATCCTCAGGATGCTTTAAAAGAAGGGCACCTTCTTTTTAGAGGCTTTGACGATAGCTATGTATCCCCTCATTCACGGCACACGGAGATTTCTAAGGAAGAAGTCTTAAACAAAACCAATCTCGAGATTTTATCAGAAGGGCCACAGGTTGGGGTTTCGATTTTGGCCAGTCGTGATTTACGAGAAATTTATAGTTTTGGGCATTTGGAATATGACCGTGATACCTTGGCAAAAGAGTATTTTAGGGATCGTGATGCAGGTTTAGATCCTCATATTCCAGAAAATTATTTTAAGGATGATGATGTTAATCAGACGCCTTGTCTTTGTTGGTCTTCATCGGCAGCCCTCTTTTTCAGTAACTGGGTGAACTATGCGGTCTATCAGGAAACTCCTTTTGACTGGAGAAAAATAGAAGATGATGCATCCGCATTTGGATATTTATAAGAGGAATTATGACATATTTAGACGCTTTTAAATCAGGGAACTTGGTTTTACCGAGTACCCTGCTCTTGCATTTTAAGGAACTCTTTCCTTCCAGCGATGATTTTCTGGTCTGGCAATTTTTCTATTTGCAAAATACGACAGGCTTGGAAGAAATGTCGCCAAGCCAGATTGCTGACAGGATTGGCAAGGAAATTTCGGATGTCAACCAGTCCATTTCTAATCTGACGGAGAGGGGACTTCTCCAGTATCGAACGATTGAATTGAATGGTGAAATTGAATTGCTTTTTGATGCTAGTTTGGCTTTGGAACGTCTGGATGACTTGCTTGGAGTCGCTCATTCAAGTTCAGACCAGTTGACACCTCAAAATCAGCTCAAGGATTTGGTAGAAACCTTCCAGCAGGAATTAGGACGCTTGTTGACACCTTTTGAAATTGAAGATTTGACTAAGACCCTAAAAGAAGATGGAACCAGTGCTGACTTGATTAAGGAAGCTCTTCGTGAAGCTGTTTTGAATGGAAAAGCAAACTGGAAGTACATTCAGGCGATTTTGAGAAACTGGCGCCATGAAGGTATCAAGAGTGTGGCTCAAATCGAGGCTAAGCGGGCAGAGAGAGAAGCAAGCAATCCTCAGTTGACACAGGTATCCGCAGATTTTAGAAATGCTATGGATCTCTGGAAGGATTAATCCATGTAAGCAGACTTGAAATCCGAGTAAGATTTGCAAGCTGTGTCTAATTGTGATAAAATAAATAGAAAATAAATTGAAAAAAGAGGTATGTGAAATGTCACGTAAACCATTTATCGCTGGTAACTGGAAAATGAACAAAAATCCAGAAGAAGCTAAAGCATTCGTTGAAGCAGTTGCGTCAAAACTTCCTTCATCAGACCTTGTTGAAGCAGGTATCGCAGCTCCAGCTCTTGATTTGACAACTGTTCTTGCTGCTGCTAAAGGTTCAAACCTTAAAGTTGCTGCTCAAAACTGCTACTTTGAAAATGCAGGTGCTTTCACTGGTGAAACTAGCCCACAAGTTTTGAAAGAAATCGGTACTGACTACGTTGTTATCGGTCACTCAGAACGCCGTGACTACTTCCATGAAACTGACGAAGATATCAACAAAAAAGCAAAAGCAATCTTTGCAAACGGTATGCTTCCAATCATCTGTTGTGGTGAGTCACTTGAAACTTACGAAGCTGGTAAAGCTGCTGAATTTGTAGGTGCTCAAGTATCTGCTGCATTGGCTGGATTGACTGCTGAACAAGTTGCTGCATCAGTTATCGCTTATGAGCCAATCTGGGCTATCGGTACTGGTAAATCAGCTTCACAAGACGATGCACAAAAAATGTGTAAAGTTGTTCGTGACGTTGTAGCTGCTGACTTCGGTCAAGAAGTTGCGGACAAAGTTCGTGTTCAATACGGTGGTTCTGTTAAACCTGAGAACGTTACTTCATACATGGCTTGTCCAGACGTTGACGGTGCCCTTGTAGGTGGTGCGTCACTTGAAGCTGAAAGCTTCTTGGCTTTGCTTGACTTTGTAAAATAATCAGTAAGTAGCAAAAGCTAGGTGGAACAGCATTCAGATGTCTGTTCCATTTTTTATAGGAGAGGAAAGATTGAAAACAAAAATTGTATGTATAGGGCTAGCAAGTCTTTGCTTACTTGGCGCAAGAGTTTCAGGAATTGCGGCAGATGAAACAAGTGGAAGCACAGTTTCAGAAAAATCTAGTCTATCAACAGGGACTTCATCAACTAGTAGCAATGAACAGAGAAACAGTGTCTCTGCCCACTGGGATGGAGATTATTATGTAAAGGCTGATGGTTCTAAAGCTCAAAGTGAATGGATTTTTGACAACTACTATAAGGCTTGGTTTTATATTAATTCAGATGGTCGTTACGCGCAGAATGAATGGCATGGAAATTACTACCTGAAATCAGGTGGGTATATGGCCCAAAACGAGTGGATCTATGACAGTAATTACAAGAGTTGGTTTTATCTCAAGTCAGATGGGGCTTATGCTCATCAAGAATGGCAATTGATTGGAAATAAGTGGTATTACTTCAAGAAGTGGGGTTACATGGCTAAAAGCCAATGGCAAGGAAGTTATTTCTTGAATGGTCAAGGTGCCATGATGCAAAATGAATGGCTTTATGATCCGGCTTATTCTGCTTATTTTTATCTAAAATCCGATGGAACTTATGCCAACCAAGAGTGGCAAAAAGTGGGCGGCAAATGGTACTATTTCAAGAAGTGGGGCTATATGGCGCGGAATGAGTGGCAAGGCAACTACTATTTGACTGGAAGTGGTGCCATGGCGACTGATGAAGTGATTATGGATGGTGCTCGCTATATCTTTGCGGCTTCTGGTGAGCTCAAAGAAAAGAAAGATTTGAATGTCGGCTGGGTTCACAGAGATGGTAAACGCTATTTCTTTAATAATAGAGAAGAGCAAGTGGGAACCGAACATGCTAAGAAAGTTATTGATATTAGTGAGCACAATGGTCGTATCAATGATTGGAAAAAGGTTATTGATGAGAACGAGGTGGATGGTGTCATTGTTCGTCTAGGTTATAGCGGTAAAGAAGACAAGGAATTGGCGCATAACATTAAGGAGTTAAACCGTCTGGGAATTCCTTATGGCGTCTATCTCTATACCTATGCTGAAAATGAGACCGATGCTGAGAATGACGCTGAACAGACCATTGAACTTCTGAAGAAATACAATATGAACTTGTCTTACCCTATCTACTATGATGTTGAGAACTGGGAGTATGTGAATAAAAGTAAGCGTGCTCCGAGTGATACAAGTACTTGGGTTAAGATTATCAACAAGTACATGGAGACGATGAAGCAGGCGGGTTATCAAAATGTGTATGTCTATAGCTATCGTAGTTTATTACAGACGCGTTTAAAACACCCAGATATTTTAAAACATGTAAACTGGGTAGCGGCCTATACCAATGCTTTAGAATGGGAAAACCCTCATTATTCAGGAGAAAAAGGTTGGCAGTATACCTCTTCTGAATACATGAAAGGAATCCAAGGGCGCGTAGATGTCAGCGTTTGGTATTAAGCGATGATTTGAAAGAGGGATGTGATACTAGCACCCTCTTTTTCTTTGTTTTATGATAGTTTATCCTCGAGTAAATTCAAGATCTTGCTAGGAAATGAATCTTATATAGTAGATTGAATATAGACCAGGACATTGCGGTTGCTAAAATATTTTTAGAAATTCATTTGTCTTTCCTAATCGACTTGGCTCCATCTTATTTCAATCTATTATAGTCTTGGGGAATTTCTTCAAACCACATCAGCGTGCTCAGTTCTACCTGCGACCTCAAAACTTGTGCTTTGGTCAAGCTGGGTTTGGCTTCCTAGTTTGCTGATGGATTTCCATGGACTATAAGCATCCAGACCTCTTTTTCGTCTTCTAAAGAATTCTTAAATTATCAGTCTATTGCAACTTTTCTCATGTGGGTCATTTGGCTTGCAATTGTCTTTCCTTAGTAGTATACTGAGGTAGTAATCATTAAGAAGTGGTTACATAAAAATAATGAATGAGGTAAAATAAAATGGTAGAATTGAAAAAAGAAGCAGCAAAAGATGTCGCAACATTAACAAAAGCAGCGCCAGTAGCATTGGCAAAAACAAAGGAAGTTTTGAATCAAGCTGTTGCAGATTTGTATGTAGCGCATATTGCTCTTCATCAAGTGCACTGGTACATGCGTGGACGCGGTTTTATGGTATGGCATCCAAAAATGGATGAGTACATGGATGCTCTTGATGGTCATTTAGATGAAATCAGTGAACGATTGATTACACTCGGTGGTAAACCATACTCTACTTTGACAGAGTTCCTTCAAAACAGTGAAATCGAAGAAGAAGCTGGTGAATACCGTAATGTTGAAGAAAGCTTGGAACGTGTTCTAGCTATTTATCGCTACCTCATCACTCTTTTCCAAAAAGCGTTGGATGTGACTGACGAAGAAGGCGATGATGTTACAAACGATATTTTTGTTGGTGCTAAGGCTGAACTTGAGAAAACAGTTTGGATGCTTGCAGCAGAACTTGGACAAGCACCTGGTTTGTAAGAAATAAGGTAACATAGATAAATCTGTAGGAAATTTCTTACAGATTTTTTCTATTTTGTAAGCTATTCCAAACCAGTCTTTTTTTGAGTTTTTTGATAAAATAGTACTATCAGTGAAAAGGATGGAAGCATGACTAAGAAAATCGTAGCTATTTGGGCCCAGGACGAAGAGGGTGTGATTGGTAAGAACAATCGTCTGCCTTGGCATTTGCCGGCAGAATTGCAACACTTTAAAGAAACAACTCTGAATCATGCTATCTTGATGGGGCGGGTAACCTTTGATGGAATGGGACGTCGCTTGCTTCCAAAACGGGAGACCTTGATTTTGACTCGTAATCCAGAAGAAAAGATAGATGGGGTGGCTACTTTTCAGGATGTCCAGTCTGTCTTGGACTGGTATCAGAGTCAAGACAAGAATCTCTATATTATCGGTGGAAAGCAGATTTTTCAGGCTTTTGAACCCTATTTGGATGAAGTAATTGTCACTCAAATCCATGCTCGGGTGGAGGGAGATACTTATTTCCCTGAAGATTTTGACTTGTCCCTTTTTGAGATAGTATCAAGCAAATCCTATACCAAAGATGAGAAGAATCCTTATGATTTTACCATCCAATACCGCAAGAGAAAGGAAGTCTAATGGAACGGAGTTTATTTGGTTTATTCACGGCTTTTCTGTGTTTCATCTGCCTTCTGGCAGGAGCACAGGCTTTTCGTAAAAAGCGTTACGGGCTTTCTATCCTCCTTTGGTTAAATGCCTTTACCAATTTGGTCAATAGTATTCATGCTTTTTACATGACCTTATTTTAGATAGAATGACAGTATAGAATGGAAGGAAATCATGTCTACAACTAGAAAAAATGATATGATGGTTTATTGCTCATTTTGTGGCAAAAACCAAGAAGAAGTACAAAAAATAATCGCTGGCAACAATGCTTTTATTTGTAATGAATGCGTGGAGTTAGCTCAAGAAATCATTCGAGAAGAATTGGTTGAGGAAGTCTTGGCAGACTTGTCTGAGGTGCCAAAACCAATTGAACTCCTCCATATCTTGAACCACTATGTTATCGGTCAAGATCGTGCCAAGCGTGCCCTGGCAGTGGCAGTTTACAACCACTACAAACGCATCAATTTCCACGATACGCGTGAGGAGTCAGAAGATGTGGATTTGCAGAAGTCAAACATCTTGATGATTGGTCCAACTGGTTCAGGGAAAACTTTCCTTGCTCAGACCTTGGCTAAGAGCTTGAATGTGCCTTTTGCCATTGCGGATGCGACAGCTCTGACTGAGGCTGGTTATGTAGGTGAGGACGTGGAAAATATCCTCCTTAAACTCTTGCAGGCTGCTGACTTTAACATCGAGCGTGCAGAGCGTGGGATTATCTATGTGGATGAAATTGACAAGATTGCCAAGAAGAGCGAGAATGTCTCTATCACACGTGATGTTTCTGGTGAAGGTGTGCAACAAGCCCTTCTCAAGATTATCGAGGGAACTGTTGCTAGCGTGCCGCCTCAAGGTGGACGCAAACATCCGCAACAAGAAATGATTCAAGTGGATACCAAAAATATCCTCTTCATAGTGGGTGGTGCCTTTGATGGTATTGAAGAAATCGTCAAACAACGTCTGGGCGAAAAAGTCATCGGATTTGGTCAAAACAACAAGGCGATTGACGAAAACAGCTCATACATGCAAGAAATCATCGCAGAAGATATTCAAAAATTTGGTATTATCCCAGAGTTGATTGGACGTTTGCCTGTCTTTGCAGCTCTTGAGCAATTGACGGTTGATGACTTGGTTCGCATTTTGAAAGAGCCAAGAAATGCCTTGGTCAAACAGTACCAAACCTTGTTATCTTATGATGATGTCGAGTTGGAATTTGACGACGAAGCCCTTCAAGAGATTGCCAATAAGGCCATCGAACGGAAGACAGGGGCGCGTGGCCTTCGCTCCATCATCGAAGAAACCATGCTAGATGTCATGTTTGAAGTACCGAGTCAGGAAAATGTGAAATTGGTCCGCATCACAAAAGAAGCTGTCGATGGAACGGATAAACCAATCCTAGAAACAGCCTAGAGGTGACTATGGAAATCAATACACACAATGCTGAAATCTTGCTCAGTGCGGCCAATAAATCCCACTATCCGCAGGATGACCTACCAGAAATCGCTCTCGCAGGGCGTTCAAATGTTGGCAAGTCTAGCTTTATCAATACCATGCTGAACCGTAAGAATCTGGCTCGTACATCAGGTAAACCTGGTAAAACCCAGTTACTCAACTTCTTTAACATTGATGACAAGATGCGCTTTGTGGATGTGCCTGGTTATGGTTATGCCCGTGTTTCCAAAAAGGAACGTGAAAAGTGGGGGCGCATGATTGAGGAGTACCTAACGACTCGGGAAAATCTCCGTGCAGTGGTCAATCTAGTTGACCTTCGTCATGACCCGTCAGCAGATGATGTGCAGATGTATGAATTTCTCAATTATTATGAGATTCCAGTCATCATTGTGGCGACCAAGGCAGACAAGATTCCTCGTGGTAAATGGAACAAGCATGAATCAGCAATTAAAAAGAAATTAAACTTTAACCCAAGTGACGATTTCATCCTCTTTTCATCTGTCAGCAAGGCAGGGATGGATGAGGCTTGGGATGCAATCTTAGAAAAATTGTGAGGAAAAGAAAATGGCAAAAACAATTCATACAGATAAAGCTCCAAAGGCTATCGGGCCTTATGTTCAAGGAAAAATCGTTGGCAATCTTTTGTTTGCTAGTGGTCAAGTTCCTCTCTCTCCTGAAACTGGGGAAATCGTTGGAGAAACGATTCAAGAACAGACAGAGCAAGTCTTAAAAAACATCGATGCTATTTTGGCAGAAGCGGGAACAGACTTTGACCATGTTGTCAAAACAACTTGCTTCTTGAGCGATATGAACGACTTTGTTCCTTTTAATGAGGTTTACCAAACGGCCTTTAAAGAGGAATTTCCAGCTCGTTCAGCTGTGGAGGTAGCTCGTCTTCCTCGTGATGTAAAAGTCGAAATTGAAGTCATCGCAGAGATTGGATAAGCTAGTTGAAGTTTGGTGTTGCCAAACTTCTTTTGATATAAGGAGAAAAAGATGACAAAGAAACAACTTCACTTGGTGATTGTGACAGGGATGAGTGGTGCAGGGAAAACAGTTGCCATTCAGTCCTTCGAAGATTTGGGTTATTTTACTATTGATAATATGCCGCCAGCTCTCTTGCCTAAGTTTTTGCAGTTGGTGGAAACAAAGGAAGACGATCATAAGTTGGCCTTGGTAGTGGACATGCGTAGCCGTTCTTTCTTTTCAGAGATTCAAGCTGTTTTGGATGAGTTGGAAAATCAGGATGATTTGGATTTTAAAATCCTCTTTTTGGATGCAGCTGATAAGGAATTGGTCGCTCGTTACAAGGAAACCAGACGGAGTCACCCATTAGCTGCGGATGGACGGATTTTGGATGGAATCAAGCTGGAACGTGAACTCTTGGCACCTTTGAAAAATATGAGCCAAAATGTGGTGGATACAACTGAACTCACTCCTCGTGAGCTACGTAAAACCATTGCAGAGCAGTTTTCAGATCAAGAACAAGCCCAGTCTTTCCGTATCGAAGTCATGTCTTTCGGCTTTAAATATGGAATCCCAATTGATGCAGACTTGGTTTTTGATGTGCGCTTTTTGCCAAATCCATATTACCTTCCAGAGCTGAGAAACCAAACGGGTGTGGATGAACCTGTTTATGACTATGTCATGAATCATCCTGAGTCAAAAGATTTTTATCAGCATTTATTGGCCTTGATTGAGCCGATTTTGCCAAGTTACCAAAAGGAAGGGAAGTCCGTTTTGACCATTGCCATGGGTTGTACAGGGGGACAACACCGTAGTGTGGCCTTTGCCAAACGCTTGGCGCAGGACTTATCCAAGACTTGGCCTGTTAATGAAGGGCATCGCGACAAAGACCGAAGAAAGGAAACGGTAAACCGTTCATGAGAAAACCAAAGATAACGGTGATTGGTGGAGGGACTGGGATCCCTGTCATTCTTAAGAGTCTGCGGGAAAAAGATGTGGAAATCGCAGCTATCGTAACGGTGGCGGATGATGGTGGTTCATCAGGTGAACTCCGAAAAAATATGCAACAATTGACACCGCCAGGTGATCTTCGTAATGTCCTTGTGGCCATGTCGGATATGCCAAAATTTTATGAAAAGGTCTTTCAATACCGTTTTTCTGAGGATGCAGGAGCCTTTGCTGGACATCCGCTGGGCAATCTCATTATCGCTGGCCTGTCAGAAATGCAGGGTTCGACCTATAATGCCATGCAGTTATTGAGCAAGTTTTTCCATACAACTGGGAAGATTTATCCTTCCAGTGACCATCCTTTGACCCTGCATGCAGTCTTTCAGGATGGGACAGAAGTGGCTGGAGAGAGTCATATCGCAGACCATCCAGGCATGATTGACCATGTCTATGTGACCAATACCTTCAACGATGATACACCTCTGGCCAGCCGTCGAGTAGTGCAGACCATTCTTGAAAGTGACATGATTGTCCTAGGGCCTGGTTCCCTCTTTACCTCTATTTTGCCCAATATCGTGATTAAAGAAATCGGGCAGGCGCTTTTGGAAACCAAGGCAGAAATCGCCTATGTCTGCAATATCATGACCCAACGTGGGGAGACGGAACACTTTACAGATAGCGACCATGTGGAAGTCTTGCATCGTCACCTTGGCCGACCTTTTATCGATACGGTTTTGGTGAATATCGAAAAAGTGCCTCAGGAATACATGAATTCCAACCGTTTTGATGAATACTTGGTGCAGGTGGAACATGATTTTGCTGGTCTTTGTAAGCAAGTTCCGCGTGTGATTTCATCCAACTTCCTTCGTCTGGAAAATGGGGGTGCCTTCCACGATGGAGATTTGATCGTGGACGAATTGATGCGGATTATACAGGTGAGAAAATGAGTTTCACAGTAGCAGTAAAAGAAGAAATCCTAGGTCAGCACCATCTAAGCCGGCATGAATTATCTGCCATTATCAAGATGTCTGGCAGTATCGGCCTCTCGACTTCGGGCTTGACCCTGTCTGTTGTGACAGAAAATGCTAAGCTAGCTCGTCACCTCTATGAGTCTTTTCTCCATTTCTACGAAATCAAATCGGAAATTCGACATCACCAAAGAAGTAATCTTCGTAAGAATCGGGTCTATACCGTTTTTACAGATGAAAAAGTGCAGGACTTGTTGAGTGATTTGCACTTGGCAGACTCCTTTTTTGGTCTGGAAACAGGTATTGATGAGGAGATTTTATCAGACGAGGAAGCAGGTCGTGCTTATCTTTGTGGCGCTTTCTTGGCAAATGGAAGTATTCGTGACCCTGAATCAGGTAAGTACCAGTTGGAAATCAGTTCTGTTTATCTGGACCACGCGCAAGGGATTGCCTCCCTTCTCCAGCAATTTTTACTGGATGCTAAGGTGCTTGAGCGTAAGAAGGGGGCAGTGACCTACCTCCAGCGAGCTGAAGACATTATGGACTTCTTGATAGTCATCGGAGCCATGCAGGCGCGTGATGATTTTGAGCGGGTTAAGATTTTACGAGAAACCCGTAACGACCTCAATCGGGCCAACAATGCCGAAACAGCTAATATCGCTCGGACAGTTTCTGCCAGCATGAAGACCATCAACAATATCAGTAAAATCAAAGATATCATGGGTTTAGAAAATCTGCCAGTGGATTTGCAGGAAGTAGCGCAGTTGCGGATTCAGCACCCAGACTACTCTATCCAACAGTTGGCAGATAGCCTCAGCACCCCTCTGACCAAAAGTGGTGTCAACCACAGACTCAGAAAGATCAATAAGATAGCCGATGAACTATAAAACCAGGCTCTTGTTTTGAGAGGTTCTTTTTTGAAATAAAAAGAGGTT
This sequence comes from Streptococcus sp. 3109, assembly GCF_013276905.1. Taxonomy (NCBI): domain Bacteria; kingdom Bacillati; phylum Bacillota; class Bacilli; order Lactobacillales; family Streptococcaceae; genus Streptococcus; species Streptococcus sp. 3109. Next base: position 97,968 of record NZ_VMLY01000006.1, read on the forward strand.
GGGCAAAAAGCAATGTCATTAAGTTAAGAAATTTAGCTCTTTAAAATCAAAAACGCATAATATCAGGTATTGAAAACCGTGATACTATGCGTTTTATTGTGAGAAAATTTATTTCATTTTCTCTTGAAATTGAGTTTTTATCTAATCTCTAATGAGTTATTTCCAAGTGACCAGTTCGCTCCAAACGCTAATATTCGATATAGTAGAGGTTTCACCAGCTGGAACCCATTTGTTGGTGCCTAAGTATCTAACTTCTAGTTTACGAACATTTACTGTGTAAGATGCTTTTAGTCTAATATAACCATAAGTGTAGGGTGGTACGTTATGGGAGACTGAGTGATTTAAACTAAGTCCAACTCCAGACTCCGGAGCAGAAAAGCTAGCACCTGCACCTATAGTTAGGGTAGCTCCAGCTTTTCCACCATAGGCTGTTGAACTTAGAGCTCCTGATGTGGCACTGCTCTCGTAAGAGTGAGAGTATTTAGTTCTATAATCTGCAACACCAGTCGCGTTAGAACGAGTCTGATACATAGATTTAGACTCCAAATAGGCATCTCTAAGTTCAGTCGTATAAAATGAGAGTAACTCCCCTGTGTTGATATCTTTTATAATACGATTAGATACAATTTCATAATGTGTGCCAGGATAGACATCAGCAAAAACTGTAGATGCTGTGACTAAGAATAATAGACTTGATAGTAGAGAGAAAAACAAAATTTTCAGTTTAATCATAAAAAGTTTCCTTTCTTCATGATCAAAAGATTATTTTTTCAATCCTTTGAAAGTCATAATGCAACCAGAAAAGATACTGAGAGTTCCTATAGGTCTCCAATATAGTTGCCAAAAGAATAAATTTATCCTTCCTTTCAGTGTCTCATCCGGCCCGGCGTAATAGGGGTTGATGTGAAATAACAAAAAACCAAAACATAAAACGATGATTCCACTCAAGAATAAAATGTCCTTATTTACTTTTCTCATAAAATCTCCTTTTATTTTATATCCTCTTCTAAATTTATTATACATCTAAAAAAGGAAAAAACAAGCCTATTTTTAATTTTTTTATATGGTATAATAGAATAGTTGGAGAGCTTTGATAGATTTTTAAAAGGCTGATATGAAATGCTTTGTATAATCTAATGATTCTGCAAAAAAATTTCTTATTCAAACAAGAGCAAAGAGCAGGTGGGCTGCATATCAGAAGTTAGATGTATTTCTGTCTAACTTTTGAGGTGTAGTTCATGTTAAAACCACGAATCGCATTTGACTCGTGGTTCTTTTTTATAAACTGGTTGAGTGTTTTGGTTGTACTTTTTGCTCAGGGTCGATGTAGTTGATGGCGTTGTTGACAGCAGTTGGAGCTTCTCCGAGGCCTGTCGCAATCAAATCAATTTTTCCGTCATAGTAGCAACAGTCACCGATAGCATAGATACCTGCTTGGCTAGATTCTTGTTTGCTGTTGACAATAATCTTGTGGCGATTGAGGTCCAGACCCCAGTTTTTAAGGTTACCGACAGAAGATTTGAAACCATAGTTGACAAAGAGGTGGTCTATGTCAATCGTTTCGGTTTCATCAGATTTGACTTTTGTGATTTCAAGTTTATCAAGCGTTTTTCCATCTCCAAGGAGTTGGCTAGGGACGAAGGGGGTCTTGATGGTTACAGAAGATTCCTGTAAGACTTGCACACTGTGTTCCAAGGCTCGGAAATTATCTCTGCGGTGAACAAGGGTAGTTGGCGCAATTTTTTCAAAAGCCAAAGCCCAATCCACAGCTGAGTCTCCCCCACCAAGAATCGTCACTTTTTTACCAGCATATTGCTGAATGTTGGAAACGTGGTAGTGGATATTTTCATAGCCCTCAACACCTTCAAGTTCCAGTGGACGTGGTTTGAAGGCACCGCCACCCATAGCGATGATAACAGTTTTAGATAGGTGACTTCCTTTAGAAGTTGTAATGACAAAACCTTGATCTTGTTTTTCAATCTCAAGAACCGTTTCATTGAGATGAATAGGGGTATCAAATCCATTTAGCTGTTCAATCAAGCGGTTAGTCAATTCTTCTCCAGTCAGGTTTGGGAAACCTGGGACGTCTAGGATTTCCTTTTCAGGGTAGAGAATAGCAGGTTGTCCACCTAGTTGGGGAAGGGAGTCGATGATTTGGACCTTGGCTTGGCGTAGATGGGCATAAAAGGATGCAAAAAGCCCGACAGGACCACCACCTACAATGGTAATATCATAGAGTTGAGACATAGTTTCTCCTTTGTTTTTTCTAGTCAGTTTATTTTATCATATTTTTGCTCAATGTAAAATGAACTAGGATAGGGAAAAAAATGCCAGAAAATGGTATAATAGGACGAAAGTGTTTTGATAGGGAGGATATCAGGGATGAATTTTCAACAATTATCCAATCTGCAATATTGGACCAGTTTGTTTGCAAGTCCATGGACGATAGCTATCAATCTGATTGATATTTTGATTGTTGCTTATATTTTATACCATTTTACAAAAGCTATTGCAGGAACCAAGATTATGATTTTGGTACGTGGAGTTTTGGTGTTTATTTTAGCTCAAATCCTTGCAAATATGATTGGCTTGACTACGATTTCTTGGTTAATCAATCAAATTATTACTTATGGGGTTATTGCGGCGGTTGTTATCTTCTCTCCAGAGATTCGGACTGGTTTGGAACGTTTGGGAAGAGCGACAGATTTCTTTTCCAATGCCCCTATTAGTGCTGAGGAACAGATGATTCGTGCCTTTGTTAAGTCTGTTGAATACATGAGTCCTCGTAAAATCGGTGCCTTGGTTGCTATTCAGCGTGTACGTACCTTGCAGGAGTATATTTCGACAGGAATTCCCTTGGATGCTAAGATTTCTGCAGAACTTCTCATTAACATTTTTATTCCCAACACTCCCCTACATGATGGTGCGGTGATTATCAGAGAAGAACGTATCGCTGTGACGTCTGCCTATCTGCCCTTGACAGAAAGTACAGGAATTTCCAAGGAATTTGGGACCAGACACCGGGCGGCTATCGGTTTATCAGAAGTCTCAGATGCCTTGACTTTTGTCGTATCAGAGGAAACGGGAGGAATTTCGATAACCTATAATGGAAGCTTTAAGCACAACCTAACACTTGATGAATTTGAAACAGAATTACGTGAAATCTTACTTCCAAAAGAGGAAGCAGGTCTTAGTTTTAAAGAACGATTGCTAGGAGGATGGAAACATGAGAAAAAATAGTTTATATATCATATCCTCACTCTTTTTTGCTTGTGTCTTATTTGTCTATGCTACGGCGACGAATTTTCAAAACAGTACCAGTGCTAGGCAGGTAAAAACGGAAACCTATACGAATACAGTAACAAATGTCCCTATCGACATACGCTATAATAGTGATGAGTATTTTATTAGCGGTTTTGCTTCAGAAGTATCAGTGGTCTTGACTGGTGCAAATCGCCTATCGCTAGCTAGTGAAATGCAAGAAAGCACACGTAAATTCAAGGTTACTGCTGACCTAACAGATGCCAGTGTTGGAACGATTGAAGTTCCTTTGAGCATTGAAGATTTACCCAATGGGCTGACCGCTGTGGCGACTCCGCAAAAAATTACAGTCAAGATTGGTAAGAAGGCTCAGAAGAATAAGGTAAAGGTTGTACCAGAGATTGACCCTAGTCAAATTGATAGTCGGGTACAGATTGAAAATGTCACGGTGTCAGATGAAGAAGTGTCGATTACGAGTGACCAAGAGACATTGGATAGAATTGATAAGATTATCGCTGTCTTGCCAACCAGCGAACGCATAACAGGTAATTACAGTGGTTCAGTACCATTGCAGGCAATCGACCGCAATGGCGTTGTCTTACCGGCAGTTATCACTCCCTTTGATACAATAATGAAGGTGACTACAAAACCAGTAGCATCAAGTTCAAGCACATCAAATTCAAGCACAAGCAGTTCATCGGAGACATCTTCGTCAACGAAAGCAACTAGTTCAAAAACGAATTAAAAATAGGAAAAGGATTTTATAAAAATGGGTAAATATTTTGGGACTGATGGAGTCCGTGGAGAAGCTAACCTAGAACTAACACCAGAATTAGCCTTTAAACTAGGACGTTTTGGAGGCTATGTTCTCAGTCAACATGAAACGGAAGCACCGAAAGTCTTTGTAGGACGTGATACACGTATTTCAGGGGAAATGCTAGAATCTGCCTTGGTAGCTGGTCTTCTATCTGTAGGAATTCACGTATACAAACTAGGCGTTTTGGCAACACCAGCAGTAGCTTACTTGGTTAAAACTGAGGGAGCCAGTGCAGGTGTCATGATTTCTGCTAGCCACAATCCAGCCCTTGATAACGGAATCAAGTTCTTTGGTGGGGATGGCTTCAAACTAGACGATGAAAAAGAAGCAGAAATTGAAGCCTTGCTAGATGCTGCGGAAGATACTCTTCCTCGTCCAAGTGCAGAAGGCTTGGGAACTTTGGTAGATTATCCAGAAGGCTTACGTAAGTATGAAGGCTACCTTGTTTCAACTGGAACTCCTCTTGATGGAATGAAGGTTGCCTTGGATACAGCTAATGGTGCAGCTTCTACAAGTGCCCGTCAAATCTTTGCAGACCTTGGTGCTCAGTTGACTGTTATCGGGGAAACACCAGATGGTCTTAACATCAACCTTAATGTTGGTTCAACCCACCCAGAAGCCCTTCAAGAAGTGGTCAAAGAAAGCGGATCAGCAATCGGTTTGGCCTTTGATGGAGACAGTGACCGCTTGATTGCTGTTGATGAAAATGGTGAGATTGTTGATGGTGACAAAATCATGTACATCATCGGGAAATACCTTTCTGAAAAAGGACAATTGGCTCAAAATACAATCGTGACGACTGTGATGTCTAACCTTGGTTTCCACAAGGCCTTGGACCGTGAAGGTATTAACAAGGCAGTCACTGCAGTTGGAGACCGCTACGTTGTTGAAGAAATGAGAAAATCAGGCTACAACCTTGGTGGTGAACAGTCAGGGCACGTTATCTTGATGGATTACAATACCACAGGTGATGGTCAATTATCAGCAGTTCAATTGACTAAAATCATGAAGGAAACTGGTAAGAGCTTGTCAGAGTTGGCGGCAGAAGTAACCATCTATCCACAAAAATTAGTCAATATCCGAGTGGAAAATGCCATGAAGGAAAAGGCTATGGAAGTGCCAGCTATCAAGGCTATCATCGAGAAGATGGAAGAAGAAATGGCAGGGAATGGTCGTATCCTAGTACGCCCAAGTGGAACAGAGCCCCTCTTGCGTGTTATGGCAGAAGCGCCTACAACAGAAGAAGTAGACTACTATGTTGATACCATCGCAGACGTAGTTCGAGCTGAAATCGGGATTGACTAAATCCTAGAAAACTAGATGAAAATAAAAAATTATGGTACAATAGCTTATAATATTGTAGCCGAGGGAGAAAGATATGAATCTTAAACGTGAACAAGAATTTGTTAGTCAGTATCATTTTGATGCGCGTAATTTTGAATGGGAAAATGAAAATGGAGCTCCTGAAACTAAGGTGGATGTGAACTTCCAATTGCTCCAACATGACCAAGAAAATCAAGTGACTTCCTTGATTGTCATTTTGACATTTATGATTGTATTTGATAAGTTTGTCATCAGTGGAACCATTTCACAGGTAAATCATATCGATGGCCGTATTGTCAATGAACCAAGTGAATTGAGCCAAGAAGAAGTGGAAACTTTGGCTCGTCCATGTTTGAATATGCTCAATCGTTTGACTTACGAAGTGACTGAAATTGCATTAGACTTACCAGGAATCAATTTGGAGTTCTAATATGAAACTAGCTGTTATCACAGATTCTTCTGCCTATCTCAGTGCAGAGACCTTGCAAAGAGAAGATTTGTATGTCTTGGATATTCCTGTCAATATTGATGGTGAGGAGTATGTCGAAGGTATCAATCTGACTGCTGAGGAATTTTACCAAAAAATGGCTCAGTCTTCTGAATTGCCTAAGACCAGTCAACCAAGTATTGCCAAGTTAGATGAAAGTTTAACTTCGATCAAAGAACAAGGTTATACTCATGCCTTGGGGCTTTTCCTATCTTCTGGAATTTCAGGTTTTTACCAAAATATCCAGTATATGATAGATGACTATGAGGGCTTAACCATTGCTTTTCCAGACACTTTGATTACAAGTGCTCCTCTGGGTATCATGGTTGAAAGTGTCTTTAATTGGCGTGACCAGGGCGATGATTTTGCCAGCATTCAGGAAAAGCTAGCCATTCAAATCAGTCGTACATCAGCCTTTATTATGGTAGATGATTTGGATCATTTAGTGAAAGGTGGACGTCTTTCAAATGGTGCTGCCATTTTGGGCAATTTGCTTAGCATTAAGCCAATCCTTTATTTTAACGATCAAGGTGTGATTGAAGTTTACGAAAAAGTCCGTACTGAGAAGAAAGCAACCAAGCGCTTAATTGAAATCATTAAGGAAACAACGGCTTCAGGCCAATATCGGGTCATTGTCATTCACGGGAATGCTCCTGAAAAAGCTGAGGAATTGCGTCAACACTTGCTTGAATCTGGAGTAGGTACGGATATTTCACTAGCTACATTTGGTAGTGTCATTGGAACACACCTAGGATCAGGAAGTATTGCTCTGGGTTATATTCCAGTAATTTAGTTGGCACTTTTAGACTAGTTAAGAAGTTAGCAGTTGAACACGCCTGGAACCCTGTGTGAAAAAGATAGTTCTTCCAAGGAGTAGACACTTCTTGATCAGAACTCCTATTTTCACTTTGTGTTCCTACAGGCTTTGCATCTTAGCAATTGAACACGGACTACCTGCCTCTTGAAAAAAGATGCCTGTCTTGCCTTTCGTGGAAAGTCAGCGCCATTCCCTATTTTTCATGGGCAGCTAAGGTCCTTTGTATCTTAGACAGGAGTAGAGATGAGTATTCGAGTAATTATTGCCGGTTTTAAGGGAAAGATGGGCCAGGCTGCTTGTCAGATGGTCTTGGCTGATCCAGACTTGGACTTGGTAGCAGTTTTGGATCCTTTTGAGTCTGAGTCAGAATGGCAGGGAATTCCTGTTTTCAAGGATAAGGCTGATTTAGCAGGTTTTGAAGCAGATGTCTGGGTAGACTTTACTACACCAGCTGTTGCCTATGAAAATACACGCTTTGCTCTTGAAAATAGCTTTGCTCCAGTAGTTGGAACAACAGGTTTCACAAGTGAAGAAATTGCAGAGCTAAAAGCATTTTCTCGTGCCCAAGACTTGGGTGGCTTGATTGCCCCTAACTTTGCCTTGGGTGCTGTCTTGCTTATGCAATTTGCAAGTCAGGCTGCCAAATATTTCCCAAATGTGGAGATTATCGAGCTCCATCATGACAAGAAAAAGGATGCTCCGAGTGGAACAGCTATTAAAACAGCTGAGTTAATGGCAGAAGTTCGAGAGTCAATTCAGCAAGGTGCAGCAGATGAGGAAGAGCTGATTGCTGGTGCCCGTGGTGCTGACTTTGATGGTATGCGTATTCACTCAGTTCGTTTGCCAGGCTTGGTAGCCCATCAGGAAGTCATCTTTGGCAATCAGGGAGAAGGATTGACCCTCCGTCATGACTCCTATGATCGCAGCTCCTTCATGACAGGGGTGAATTTGGGAATTAAAGAAGTTGTCAAGCGTCATGAGCTTGTCTATGGATTAGAACACTTATTATGAGATTAACGCAAATGCCTTCTGAATTTCAGAAGGCTTTACCAGTATTAGAAAAAATCAAAGAAGCAGGTTTTGAGGCCTATTTTGTTGGGGGCTCTGTTCGAGATGCCCTCCTCAATCGTCCTATCCATGATGTGGATATTGCGACGTCTTCTTATCCAGAAGAGACCAAGCAGATTTTTCCGCGAACAGCCGATATTGGAATCGAGCACGGAACCGTCTTGGTCTTAGATGGGGATGAGGAGTATGAGGTAACCACCTTTCGGACAGAAGATGTCTATGTGGACTATCGCAGACCCAGTGCGGTTTCTTTTGTTCGCTCGCTAGAAGAAGACCTTAAGCGCCGTGATTTTACAGTCAACGCTTTTGCCTTGGACGAGACAGGGGAAATCATTGACTTGTTCCATGGTTTAGACGATTTGGAAAATCAAGTCTTGAGGGCGGTTGGAGTGGCAAGTGAGCGTTTCAACGAAGATGCTTTGCGGATTATGCGTGGTTTCCGTTTTCAGGCCAGTCTTGGCTTTGAGCTTGAGTCAGAAACATTTAAAGCTATGAAGACTTTGACGCCCCTTTTGGAGAAAATTTCTGTAGAGCGTACATTTGTCGAGTTTGATAAACTCATGCTGGCTCCATTTTGGAGAAGGGGTTTGGCTTCCATGATTGAGAGTCAAGCTTATGACTATCTCCCTGATATGGCAGCTAGCCAAGATAAGCTTAACAGACTGTTTGATTTGGAATATGATTTCACTTTTGAATCTTCTGAACAAGCCTGGGCGGCTTTACTGTGGGCTTTGGAGATTGAAAATGCGCAGCCATTTTTGAAAGCTTGGAAGACCTCACGCCAGTTTGCCAAGCAAGTTCAGGATTTGCTTACTATTTTGGCCTTGCGTGAAAAGGGAGAATTGAGCAAGCGCGATTGTTATCGCTTTGACTTGGATTTACTTTTACAGGCTGAAAATCTTCGTCAGACCCAAGGAAAAGAAGTCAACCCACAAGCCATCACAGAAACCTATCAGAATCTGACCATTCATGATAAGAAAGAAATCCAAATCAATGGTGGTATTTTGATCAAGGAATATGGCTATCAGCCGGGCCCAGACTTGGGAGAGATTTTAACAGAGATTGAATATGCCATTGTCGATGGAGAATTGGAAAATGACCGTCAAGCCATCCATGCTTATCTGAGGGAGAAAAAATGAGTGATTTTATCGTTGAAAAACTAAGTAAATCCGTTGGTGACAAGACCGTTTTTAAGGATATTTCCTTTATTATCCATGACCTAGACAGAATTGGTCTGATTGGTGTCAATGGAACGGGGAAGACCACCCTTTTAGATGTTCTTTCTGGTGTTTCTGGCTTTGATGGTGACGTCAGTCCCTTTTCGGCTAAGAATGATTACCAGATTGGTTACTTGACCCAAGATCCTGATTTTGATGATAGAAAGACAGTCTTGGATACGGTCCTCTCCAGCGATCTCAAGGAAATCCAGCTCATTCGTGAGTATGAGTTGATTATGCTCAACTATAGTGAGGACAAGCAGGCCCGTTTGGAACGTGTCATGGCAGAAATGGACTCTCTTCAAGCTTGGGAAATTGAGAGTCAGGTCAAGACGGTTCTTAGCAAGCTGGGGATTCAAGACTTATCCACTCCAGTTGGAGAATTGTCAGGTGGTCTAAGAAGACGGGTCCAGTTGGCGCAAGTTTTACTTGGCAATCACGACCTCTTGCTTTTGGATGAGCCGACCAACCATCTGGACATTGCGACCATCGAGTGGCTGACCCTCTTTTTGAAAAATTCCAAGAAGACCGTCCTTTTTATTACCCACGATCGTTATTTCCTAGACGCTTTGTCAACACGGATTTTCGAGTTGGACCGAGCAGGCTTGACCGAATATCAGGGAAATTATCAGGACTATGTTCGCCTTAAGGCAGAACAGGACGAGCGCGATGCGGCTCTTCTCCACAAAAAGGAACAACTTTATAAGCAAGAATTGGCCTGGATGCGCAGACAACCGCAGGCGCGTGCGACCAAGCAGCAGGCTCGTATCAATCGCTTCCATGACTTGAAAAAGGAAGTTTCAGGCAGTAGTGCTGAGACAGACTTGACCATGAACTTTGAAACCAGTCGGATTGGGAAGAAAGTCATCGAGTTTCAGGATGTTTCCTTCGCCTATGAAAACAAGCCTATTTTGCAAGATTTTAATCTCTTGGTACAGGCTAAAGACCGTATCGGAATCGTTGGGGACAACGGTGTTGGGAAATCAACTCTCCTTAACTTGATTGCAGGCATTCTTGAGCCGACAGCAGGACAAGTTGTGATTGGGGAAACTGTTCGCATCGCCTATTTCTCTCAACAAATTGAGGGCTTGGATGAAAGCAAGCGTGTGATCAATTACCTGCAGGAAGTGGCAGAAGAGGTCAAGACCAGCGGTGGTTCTACGACTTCGATTGCAGAGTTGCTGGAGCAGTTCCTCTTCCCACGTTCGACACATGGAACCTTGATTGAGAAATTGTCTGGGGGAGAGAAAAAACGTCTTTATCTCCTCAAATTGCTCTTGGAAAAACCAAATGTTCTTCTCTTGGACGAGCCGACCAATGATTTGGATATTGCTACTCTTACAGTTTTGGAGAATTTCTTACAAGGCTTTGCTGGTCCAGTTTTGACTGTTAGTCACGACCGCTATTTCTTGGATAAGGTAGCGACTAAGATTCTCGCTTTTGAGGATGGCAAGATTCGTCCTTTCTTTGGTCATTACACCGACTATCTTGATGAAAAAGTCTTTGAAACAGAGATGGCCAATCAAGTGCAAAAGGCCGAAAAGGAAAAAGTGGTCAAGGTTCGTGAAGACAAGAAACGCATGACCTACCAAGAAAAGCAGGAGTGGGCAAGCATTGAAGGCGATATTGAAGCCTTGGAAAATCGTATCGCTGCGATTGAAGAGGAGATGCAGGCCAATGGCTCTGATTTTGGCAAACTAGCTACTCTTCAAAAAGAACTAGATGAGAAAAACGAAGCACTCCTTGAAAAATACGAACGCTATGAATATCTAAGTGACTTTGATAGCTAAAAGAATAGAAAAATCCCGTCTCATGACAGGATGTCTCTATTCTTTTTTGGTTTCTTGATGAAAGATATTTTGCCAGGTTTCGTGGCGGCGCCAGATACTGGTATGGACGATACCATCTAACTCATAGCAGATGAGTTTGGTCTTCTGACTGATGGAAGTGATTTGAATGTCCTTGATAGCAGAATTCAAGTCTTTTTCGGCTTTATAAGCCTCTTTATCCATCTGTTCTCCATCTTGGCGAATATAGACAAAATCATCAGCCAAGAGTTCTTCCAGTTGATTTCCTTGGTCAATCAATTGTTCACGCATAAGCAATTTTTTATAGACATTGTCTAAAATTTCATCCTCAGGGATAGGTGCTGGCTCGATATGGATATCGGTATCAAAGACGCCAAAACGTTCCTCCAGCATAGACTCGACCTGATCCGCAATCTCGTGGCTCTCATAAACCGACAAGTCAGGATTCATTTCTAGCGTAATATCAAGGTAGATATTGCTACCGTAGGTACGACCTCTTTGGGACTTAACCTTGCTGATTTTGGGAATTTCCATGATGGCCTTTTGATAATCCTCAAGCAGGCGGTCGTCAAAGCCATCTGAAAGGCTGAAGGAAGACTCGATGAAGATATCATAGGCAGTTTTCAAGATAAAGAAAGTGATGATGATAGCGACCAGTTTATCCACAATGGGATAATTGAAACTGCTAGCCAGGATGGCAATGGTGGTACCAAGTGAGGTAAGAGCATCAGAAAGATTGTCCTTAGCAGCAGCCTTTAGCGCCTTGGAGTTGGATTTCTTACTGAGGCGAGTATTGTAGAGATAAACTAGAAACATAATCGCTGCAGAAATGATTCCTAGAGTTGCACCCAGAGGGTCAATGACTGTTTCTTCACGACTGAGAATCTTTTGAATGGTATCCCTTAGTACATCAAAGCCAACATAAAACATGATGATAGAAGTGACCAAGCTAGCCAAATCTTCAATCTTCCAGTGGCCAAAACGGTGGTCTCGGTCAGCAGGCTGGCGTGCCATCCGGATTCCAATCAAGAGGGCCACATTTCCAATGATGTCCGACACGTTGTTAAAACCATCAGCCACCAAACTGGATGAATGGAGGAGGTGCCCAGTTGCTAATTTGGCTGCAGACAAGATCAAATAGGTTGAAATGCTGATAATGGCCCCACGCTCAGCTAACTTGAGATTTGAGATAGATTGCTTCATTCAACTTCCTTTCTAGTCACATAGCATTCTACCATTATACTGGTTTTCAAGGGAAAATTCAAATAGGACGGATAAAATTAAGAAAATACAAAGCAGAAAATGCTTTTTTTTTTTAGGAAACATGATAAAATGATATCTGGAAGTTTATGCTTTTTTATACAAAAATATTAGCAGATACCAAAGGAGATTATATGAAAACATTGATTGTTATTCCTGCCCTAAATCCTCCACTTGATTTGATTCAATACATAGAAAAATTAAGGCAATCTGGGTTAGAAGATATTCTAATTGTAGATGATGGAAGTAGGTCAGAATGTGGTTATATTTTTGAACAACTAAGAGATAAACAAGGATGTCAGATATTAACCCATGCAAAAAATTTAGGAAAGGGTCGTGCCTTAAAAAATGCCTTTAACTATTTTCTGACAATGCCAAATGTAGAAGAATATAACGGGATTGTCACTGCTGATTCGGATGGACAACATAGGGTTGAAGATGTCTTATCTATGGTAGAGACAATTTCTAATTATCCTGACTCACTCATTTTAGGTTGTCGTGATTTTGATTCTGAAAATGTTCCACCAAAAAGTAAATTTGGGAATAAGCTTACAAAATTAGTATTTAAATTGCTTTATGGTCGAAAAATTACAGATACTCAGACTGGACTTCGAGGATTTCCAAAGGCAATTTTACATGAAATGTTGGAGATTTCAGGTGAACGATTTGAGTATGAGACTAAAATGTTAATCCATACATTTGATAATTCAATTCCCATCAAAGAAATAAGGATTGAAACTATTTACTTTGATGGGAATGCTGAAACTCATTTCAATCCTATTAAAGATTCATTGAGAATTTACAAAGTAATCTTTGCATCATTCTTTAAATATTTGTTATCTTCTCTTTCTTCCTTTTTAGTTGATATTGGATTGTTTCAGTTGTTCCTTTGGCTTTCCCTATCTGTAGGAATTCATAGGGGGGCACTGTTGATTCTATTATCAACTATTTTGGCAAGAATAATTTCATCTTATTTTAATTTTACAATAAATAAGAATTTTGTCTTTGATGGTGAAAAAAGGATTCATAAAACGATTGTGAAATACTATAGCTTGGCTGCTTTCCAAATGTTGTTGTCTGCAGCAATGGTGACAGTTGTTTGGAATATGTTTTCTGGTTCTGAAACAGCTATTAAAATAGTAGTCGATACAATCTTATTTCTCGCCAGTTATCAAGTTCAAAGAAGGTGGGTGTTTAGAGAGAAGGAGTTACTATGCTAATTATTTTTAGAATGCTCTTATTATTTTTATCAATTTTTGGATATTTCAGTTTTTTTAGATTAAAGACGAAAATAGAAGTTTCTTTTATTCCAGTTGTAGTTTTTTCAGGTATTGGGACAATCATCTTTCTTTCAGGTCTTTTGAATATATTGAAGCTGACCTCGATTGTTCTTTTTTGTATAGGAATCTTTCTGAATAAATATTCTCTTTGTTTGATAACTGATAAAAAATATATTCAGCAATCCTTTTGTTTTTTTCTTGCTATGATATTCTTATTTATCCTTTTAAAAGATAATTTATGGATTCATTATGATAATTTTTCACATTGGGGGATAGTAGCTAAAGAAATTGTAACATATAATCAATTTCCTAATTTTCAATCTGACCTAATACAATTTCAAAGTTATGCGACAGGTAGTGCTAGCTTTATTTACTATATGTCAAAAATTACAGGTCTTCATTCTGAAGGATTTATGAGTGTTGCCCAATCTTGGCTAGTACTTAGTGCATGCTTTACATTTTTTGTATGGATTTCTAGAAATTCGAAAAAGTATAGTATCCCAGTCATAATGTTTATCATACTACTCTTTATAGTAAATATTCAGCCCTATGATTTACTTGTAGATACATTGTTGACATCATTAGCATTGGCTACTATCAACATAATTGTCTTTTATCAAAAGAGTTTACAAAAAATAACTTATCAGCTTAGTTTAATTTTTTTATTTTTGATATCTGTAAAAACAAGTGGTATATTTTTTGTGATTTCTGCACTATTTCTCATGATTTTCTATTCTTTTAGGATGAGAAAAGAATTACGGTTTCATATTTGGTTACAAACATTCTATGTAGTTGTTGGGATTGTCTTTGTAAACATTTTATGGAAAGCACATGTTTCTTATGTTTTTATTGCAGGAAATAAGTCAAAACATTCATTTAGTTTAGTGAGTTATAAGGAGAATTTGTTAGATAAAGGAAAAAGCAAAATAATTGAGATAATGTTTCAATATGCTCAACGAATTTTTTCATTTGATAATATTATTTTAATTTTGCTTGTGCTAATAGGGGGAGTTTTAATCTATTGTATTTTAGCTAAAAAGAAAATATTGGGAATAGAGTTAGTCGTTTTTCCTAGCTTAACTTATATTATTTATCATCTTAATTTGTTAGCTATGTACATTGTATCAATGCCCTATGATGAAGCAAAAAATTTAGATAGTTTCAGTAGATATAATATGACAATTGTATTATTTGTTTTGGGGATTATGGTCATTTATTCTTTAAAATACTCAGTACAGCTTTCTAAATATTTTCTCTATATGCTTTCTATTGTATTGATAGCTGTTGCTTTCATTAATAAAGAGGCATTTAATCAATTTATTACAAGTAAATTTACAGCAGATCGTTATAGAATAGAGGAAAGATTAAAAAGTGTATCCTATAAGAAAGGCATTCCTACAGTAGTTCAAATAAAAAGAAAATCACTATCTAAAGGATATTTATGGTTTCTGTTGCGTTATGACTTGCATACAACAGATGTTACTGTAGACTATCTTGATGAAGAAATTTCGAATAATAGAGAAAGTGTTCAAGTATTAACTATTGATTATTGATGAAATAGCAATGGTTAGTCATGATAGTTTCACTGTCTAAGATGATTCAATTCCTTGAAAAATTTTCAAAATTTGGTATAATAGTACTACTCAAGGGAGTAGCTGGCAGAAACCTGTGATAGTGTCGTCATTCCGAATTTTATACTGAAAAGTATGCTTTCCGGCACTATCTTAAACAGCGAGACTTGTTATGATTAACAGGTCTCTTTTTGTTTGTCGTGAAAAGATACGATGAGAAAAAGAGAGCCTGTTTTGCACACAATGTCAAGGAGGAGACACATGTCAAAAGAACAAAAACGCCAAGCGTTTTACACTCAGAGTCCTGAAGAGGTCTTGAAGGCTGTGGATGCGACCGAGCAAGGTTTATCATCAAGTGAGGCGGAAAAGCGCCTTGCTGAATTTGGCCACAATGAACTCGAAGAAGGCGAGAAACGATCAATCCTGGTCAAGTTTATCGAGCAATTTAAGGATTTGATGATTATCATCCTAGTTGCGGCGGCTATCTTGTCAGTTGTGACTTCTGGCGGGGAAGATATCGCAGATGCTATTATCATCCTAGCTGTGGTTATCATCAACGCTGCCTTTGGTGTTTACCAAGAAGGAAAAGCAGAAGAAGCTATCGAAGCCCTCAAATCCATGTCTAGTCCAGCTGCTCGCGTTCTTCGTGATGGGCATATGGCGGAGATTGATTCTAAAGAATTGGTACCAGGCGATATTGTTGCCCTCGAAGCAGGTGACGTGGTGCCAGCAGACCTACGTTTGCTAGAAGCTAACTCTCTTAAAATCGAAGAAGCAGCCCTGACAGGTGAGTCTGTTCCAGTCGATAAAGACTTGACAGTTGAACTTGCTGCAGATGCTGGTATTGGTGACCGTGTCAATATGGCCTTCCAAAACTCAAATGTGACTTATGGTCGTGGTCTTGGTGTTGTTGTCAATACAGGTATGTACACGGAAGTTGGTCATATCGCTGGCATGCTCCAAGATGCGGATGAGACGGATACACCACTCAAACAAAACTTGAATAACCTTTCTAAGGTCTTGACCTATGCTATCTTGGTCATTGCCCTTGTTACGTTTGTAGTTGGTGTCTTCATCCAAGGGAAAAGTTCACTTGGTGAGTTGTTGACTTCTGTTGCCCTTGCCGTTGCAGCCATTCCAGAAGGACTTCCTGCTATCGTTACCATCGTTCTTTCCATTGGTACTCAAGTTTTGGCCAAACGCCATTCCATCGTTCGTAAATTGCCAGCAGTTGAAACACTTGGTTCAACTGAAATCATCGCTTCTGATAAGACTGGTACGCTGACTATGAACAAGATGACAGTCGAAAAAGTCTTCTATGATGCGGTTCTACATGACTCAGCTGACGACATTGAACTAGGTCTTGAAATGCCCCTTCTTCGTTCAGTTGTCTTGGCTAATGATACGAAAATCGATGTGGAAGGCAACCTGATTGGTGACCCAACCGAAACAGCCTTTATCCAATATGCCTTGGACAAGGGCTACGATGTTAAAGGTTTCTTAGAGAAATATCCACGTGTGGCTGAGTTGCCATTTGATTCTGACCGTAAGCTCATGTCAACGGTTCACCCATTGTCAGACGGTCGTTTCCTTGTAGCAGTCAAGGGTGCGCCAGACCAACTTTTGAAACGTTGTGTTCTTCGTGATAAGGCTGGGGATATTGCTCCGATTGACGAGAAGGTTACAAACCTCATTCATACAAACAATTCTGAAATGGCCCACCAAGCCTTACGTGTCCTTGCAGGTGCGTATAAGATTATCGATAGCATTCCAGAAAACCTCACTTCTGAAGAGCTTGAAAATGATTTAATCTTTACTGGTTTGATTGGGATGATTGACCCTGAACGTCCTGAGGCAGCTGAGGCTGTTCGTGTGGCTAAGGAAGCTGGAATCCGTCCAATCATGATTACTGGTGACCATCAAGACACAGCAGAAGCTATTGCTAAACGTTTGGGAATCATTGACGCAAACGATACCGAAAGCCACGTTTTAACTGGTGCTGAGCTCAACGAACTATCTGATGAAGACTTTGAAAAAGTAGTTGGTCAATACTCTGTTTATGCCCGTGTGTCTCCAGAACACAAGGTTCGTATCGTCAAGGCTTGGCAAAAACAAGGTAAAGTCGTTGCCATGACAGGTGACGGTGTCAATGATGCTCCGGCTTTGAAAACAGCAGACATCGGTATCGGTATGGGAATCACTGGTACAGAGGTTTCTAAGGGTGCATCTGACATGATTCTTGCAGATGATAACTTTGCGACTATCATCGTTGCAGTGGAAGAAGGACGTAAGGTCTTCTCAAACATTCAAAAGACTATTCAGTACTTACTTTCCGCCAATACTGCTGAAGTATTGACCATCTTCCTATCAACCTTGTTTGGTTGGGATGTTTTGCAGCCAGTTCATCTTTTGTGGATCAACTTGGTAACGGATACCTTCCCAGCTATTGCTCTTGGTGTTGAACCTGCTGAGCCTGGTGTCATGAACCATAAACCACGTGGACGCAAGGCAAGCTTCTTCTCAGGTGGTGTTTTCAGTTCTATCATCTATCAAGGTGTACTCCAAGCAGCTATTGTTATGAGTGTTTATGGACTTGCCCTTCTTTACCCAGTTCATGTGGGTGACAATCATGCCATTCATGCAGATGCTCTAACGATGGCCTTTGCAACCCTTGGTTTGATTCAGCTCTTCCATGCCTACAATGTCAAATCTGTTTACCAGTCCATCTTGACAGTTGGTCCATTCAAGTCCAAGACCTTCAACTGGTCCATCTTGGTATCCTTCATCCTTCTCATGGCAACAATCATCGTAGAACCGCTTGAAGGAATCTTCCACGTAACCAAACTAGACTTGTCACAATGGGGAATCGTTATGGGCGGAAGCTTCTCAATGATTATTATCGTCGAAATCGTTAAGTTTGTTCAACGTAAACTCGGTTTTGACAAGAATGCGATTTAAAAAAGTCATCTTCGGATGGCTTTTTGCTACAGTTGAGGGAAAGAGCTTGCAGTTATCGGCTTTTGTGCTATAATTGCTATAATATAGTAAAAAACAAGAGGAGTGTGAGGAAGTGGAAAAGAAAATTGTGAAGGATATTTTGTTTTTATCTCAGGTATCTCAACCGGCAAGTCAGGATGATCTGTATCTTGCTAGAGACTTACAAGATACGCTCTTAGCAAATCGAGAAACTTGTGTTGGTCTGGCTGCCAATATGATTGGGGTGAAGAAGCGCGTGATTATCTTTAATCTGGGCTTGGTTCCTGTGGTCATGTTTAACCCAGTGCTCCTGTCCTCTGAAGGACCTTATGAGACAGAGGAAGGCTGTTTGTCCTTGATGGGTGTGAGACCCACTAAGCGTTATGAAACCATAAGGGTGTCCTATCGTGACAGCAAGTGGCAGGAACAGACCATTACCTTGACAGGTTTCCCAGCCCAGATTTGCCAGCATGAACTGGATCACTTGGAAGGACGAATCATTTAGGAGGAAAGTAGATGAAACGGATAATCTTTGAACTTATTTTTATCGCAACGACCTGGTATATCTTTTTACCGCCCCTTAACCTGACCAGCTGGGAATTTCTCTTTTTCTTCTGTGGGCATTTGCTACTTGTAGCAATCTTATTTGGCTTTGGCAAGGGGATCAATCTGGTCAAAACGGTTCATGTGCGCCACGGCAAGGCGGAAGCTGCCTTAAATCTTGAGGGTTTCAAAATCAATCGGTTAGGGAAAATCCTTTTAGCTTCCATTGGAGGGATTCTTCTCTTGGCAGGTTTGGTTTCCTTGGTGACTTCTAGCATTTTTCAGGCTAAAAATTATGCCAATGTAGTCACGGTTACGGAAAAAGACTTTACTGAATTTCCTAAGACTGATACCAGTAAGGTTCCTATCTTAGATAGAAGTACTGCTGAAAAAATTGGTGACCGCTACTTGGGTTCCCTAACAGATAAGGTGTCGCAGTACGTAGCGGCAGACACCTATACCCAATTGACGATTGATGGGAAACCTTATCGAGTGACGCCACTAGAATACGCAGACCCTATCAAATGGTTTAACAATCAGGCCAAGGGAATCGGCGAGTATATCAAGGTGGACATGGTAACTGGAAATGCCAACTTGGTGGACTTGAAGACACCAATCAAGTATTCTGACTCGGAGTATTTTAACCGAGACGTCAAACGTCACCTGCGCTTGAAGTACCCAACCAAAATCTTCAAGACTCCATCTTTTGAGGTGGACGATGAGGGCAATCCTTTCTATGTAGCAACGGTTTACCAAAAGCAATTTGGGCTTGCGGTTCCTCGTCCTGTTTCAGTCATTATATTGGATGCCACAAATGGAGAAACCAAGGAATATAGCTTGGCAGATGTTCCAGAATGGGTGGACAGGGTCTATCCAGCTGAGGAAACCATTGAGCAAATCAACTACAACGGCAAGTACAAGGACGGTTTCTGGAATGCCATGATTTCCAAGAAAAACGTGACCCAGACTACCAAGGGCTATAATTACTTGTCTATCGGCAATGACATCTATCTCTACACTGGCGTTACGTCGGCCAATGCAGATGAAAGTAATCTTGGTTTTATCCTTGAAAATATGCGAACAGGAGAAATCACTAAGTACAGCTTGGCTTCTGCGACCGAAGAATCAGCCCGTGAATCAGCCGAAGGTGCTGTTCAGGAGAAATCCTACAAGGCAACCTTCCCAATCCTCATCAACCTCAATGACAAGCCTCTCTACATCATGGGCTTGAAGGACAATGCTGGCCTGGTCAAAGAGTACGCTTTGGTGGACGCAGTCGAGTACCAAAATGTTATCGTAGCAACGACAGTGGAAGAACTGCTCAGCAAATATGCCAATAAAAATGACCTTGAAATTGACAATGCAACAACAGAAAGCATCAAGGGTGTGGTAGCAGACCTCAAATCAGCTGTTATCAAGGGAGACACCGTCTACTTCTTTAAAGTTGATGGGAAGATTTACAAGGTCAAGGCCTCTGTATCAGATGACCTTCCTTACCTTGAAAATGGTAAAACCTTCGAAGGTCAAGTAGGAAAAGACAATTATCTCAAGACCTTTAAAGTACAGTAAAAACAGCTTTATTTAAGAAATATATGTTATAATAAGGTAAATTAAGCCTAATGGAGGACAAACAAATGGGTTTTTATGTGATGCTTGCTTCAATGCTACTCGGACTGCTCGCTTTGAAGATAGGTTTTTCTCAGTTCAAGGAGAAAAAAGATAAATTCTTATCTATCTTAACAAGTTTAGCTGGCATAGCCCTTGTTCTCGTAGCTGTCTGGTTAGGATGGCCAAAATAAATAGAGAAACCTCGGTCAAACCGAGGTTTTTCAGATGAATTTCTTGGTTGTGGCTAAAAAATATGCTACACTATCAATATGAAAATTTTAATTCCAACAGCAAAAGAAATGAACACAGACTTGCCAAGTATCGAAGCCGCTCCTTTAAAACCAGAAAGTCAGGCCGTGCTGGATGCCTTGGCTCTCTATTCTGCCAGTCAATTGGAGAGTTTCTACAAGGTATCAGCTGAGAAAGGGGCGGAAGAATTTCAAAATATCCAAGCTTTGAAAAGGCAAACTGCTCAACACTATCCAGCCTTGAAACTTTTTGATGGGCTTATGTACCGCAACATTAAGAGAGATAAGCTGACCGAGGCGGAACAAGATTATCTTGAAAATCATGTCTTCATTACCTCGGCTTTGTACGGTGTTGTTCCAGCCTTGTCACCCATGGCTCCTCACCGTTTGGATTTTTTGATGAAATTAAAAGTCGCTGGTAAGACTTTGAAGAGCCATTGGAAGGCAGTCTATGATGAAACTCTGAAGAAGGAAGAAGTGATTTTCTCTCTCTTGTCATCAGAGTTTGAGACTGTATTTTCTAAGGAAATCAGAGTAAAGATGGTGACCTTCAAATTCATGGAGGATAGAGGCGGTCAGCTGAAGATTCACTCAACTATCTCCAAGAAAGCGCGCGGGGCCTTTCTAACAGCTTTAATAGAAAATCAAGTACAAACTGTGGGGGAAGCACGTCGCTTGAACTTTGCTGGATTTGTTTACCGAGAAGATTTGTCACAACCACAGGGATTGGTTTTTGTAAAGGAAGTATAGAAATCAGATATTTTGTATTTGGCAATATGTATCATCAGCTGTTTTAGTTTATAAATGAGAAAAAAAGCGAACAAGCTAGTCTTCTGAGTGTCAGAAAAGTAGTCTTGTTCGCTTTTATTATGTTATACTCTTCGAAAATCTCTTCAAGCCACGTCAGCGTCGCCTTACCGTATATATGTCACTGACTTCGTCAGTTCTATCTACAACCTCAAAGCAGTGCTTTGAGCAGCTTGCGGCTAGCTTCCTAGTTTGCTTTTTGATTTTTATTGAGTGTTAGTTACTTGATAGCTTCGACCAAGTCTTGAGCTTGTTTTTCAAGTGAGTTTAGGACTGTTTCTTCAAGAACCAATTTTCCGTCTGCCCAGGCAGAGTCATTAACACGTGCAGCAGTGAAATCAC
The DNA here is from genome assembly GCF_013276905.1 of Streptococcus sp. 3109. NCBI lineage: Bacteria > Bacillati > Bacillota > Bacilli > Lactobacillales > Streptococcaceae > Streptococcus > Streptococcus sp. 3109. Next base: position 119,401 of record NZ_VMLY01000006.1, read on the forward strand.
CAACGCCTTGTGTACGGATAAATGGCAAGAGGTCTTTGTAGATAGCGAAAAGTTGATCGTGCCCTGCATTGGCTACAGATGATACTGTGACAAACTTGTCTTGAAGGGCAGAAACGCCACGTGTATCAGACAAGTCAAGGGCACGAGATAGCCAGTCAAGCAAGTTTTTCACTGTACCAGGGATAGAGAAGTTGTAGACTGGAGAGAAAATCCAGATAGCATCCGCAACGAGAACTGCTTCACGAGCAGCAGCTACAGCTGGATGTGTTGGAACTTCCAAATCTTGGCTGAAGAGAGGAAGGGCTGAATAATCAAGGTAGCTAACTTCCACTTTACCAGCAAGTGCTTTCTCAGCTTCGAGCGCCATTTGGTGGTTAAAAGAACCTTGACGTAGTGATCCGACGATAAATAATACTTTTTTAGACATGATGTGTCTCCTTTTTCTTAAAATTTCGAGAATTCTCTAGTTGTTATAAATTATATTACAACAAAACAAAAGAACTTGCAAGAAATTTGCTCAGAGTTTATTTGAAAATTGTAAAATTTCGGAAACTCTAGTCATTTGTGACTGAAAAAGTAAGAACTGTTTCACTTTCAAAATCGGTTTTGTTTGAAGGGAGAAATAGAATTGGTTGCTCAAAGCACAGCTTTGAGGTTGCAGATAAAGCTGACGTGGTTTGAAGAGATTTTCGAAGAGTATTCTTATATTCACTTGTAATAAAGCTTAATAGATGGTAAAATAGACGAGTGAAAAAAAGACAAAACAAAGCAAAAAATAATCTACTGTGGCAGTATGGTCTAGGGATGACGATTTTGTTTGTGGTTATCAGTGGTTCCTTTCTGTATATGGTTTCTCTTAGCATGAAACCCTATCAAACAGCTAAAAGTGAAGGAGAAAAATTAGCTCAGCAGTATGCAGGATTAGAGCAGGTCGATCAGGTTGATTTATACAATGGCTTGGAATCTTATTACAGCGTTCTTGGTCGTAATAAACAGCAAGAAGCGCTTGCTGTCCTGATTAGTAAAGATGACCATAAGATTTACGTTTATCAGCTAAATCAGGGTATTTCACAAGAAAAAGCAGAAACGGTTTCTAAGGAAAAGGGAGCTGGCGAGATTGACAAGATAACCTTTGGCCGTTATCAAGACAAGCCAATCTGGGAAGTTAAGTCAGGCTCTGATTTTTATTTAGTAGATTTTGAAACAGGAGCATTGGTCAATAAGGAGGGCCTATGAAACTATCCAACCGTGTTTTAGAAATGGAAGAAAGTGTGACTTTGGCTGCTGGAGCCCGTGCCAAAGCACTGAAGGCTGAGGGTAGAGATATTTTGTCTCTAACCTTGGGTGAGCCAGATTTCACTACTCCCAAAAATATCCAAGATGCCGCCATTGCATCGATTCGAGATGGGCGTGCTTCTTTTTATACAGTAACCTCAGGTCTGCCAGAGCTTAAGGCGGTGGTCAATAGCTACTTTGAGCGCTTTTACGGCTATTCTGTAGCGTCAAATCAAGTGACAGTCGCTGCGGGAGCCAAATATTCTCTCTATACCTTCTTTATGGCTGTGGTCAATCCAGGTGATGAAGTCATCATCCCAACCCCATACTGGGTTAGCTATGGAGATCAGGTCAAGATGGCAGAAGGCGTTCCCGTCTTTGTTTCTGCTAAGGAAGACAATCACTTTAAGGTGACCGTAGAGCAGTTAGAAGCAGCTCGCACTGACAAGACCAAGGTTTTGGTGCTGAATTCGCCATCTAATCCCACAGGTATGATTTACACCCGTGAGGAACTCTTGGCAATTGGAAACTGGGCTGTAGAAAATGATATTCTCATCCTAGCAGATGATATCTATGGCCGCTTGGTTTATAATGGTCATGAGTTCACACCGATTTCTAGCCTATCGGAAGCGATTCGCAAGCAAACAGTGGTCATCAATGGTGTGTCTAAAACCTATGCCATGACTGGTTGGCGGATTGGTTATGCCGTTGGAGAAGCAGACATTATCGCTGCCATGTCCAAGATTGCAGGTCAAACAACTTCGAATCCGTCAGCAGTAGCCCAATATGCAGCAGTTGAGGCTCTATCAGGTGAGCAAGATACTGTAGAAAGCATGCGTCAGGCCTTTGAGAAACGTCTTAATACCATCTATCCCCTCCTTGCTGAGGTGCCAGGATTTGAAGTGCTCAAACCGCAAGGAGCTTTCTATCTCTTCCCAAATGTCAAAAAAGCTATGGAGATGAAAGGCTATACAGATGTGACAGATTTTACAACCGCTATCCTAGAAGAAGCCGAAGTGGCCTTGGTAACAGGAGCAGGATTCGGAGCACCAGAAAATGTCCGCCTCAGCTATGCGACAGACCTAGACACGCTTAAAGAAGCAGTTAAACGCTTGAAAGCATTTATGGGTAGTGAGAATGATTGATCATTTTGAGATTAAGGTAAAGGATTTACAAATTTCAGAAGGATTTTATAAGAGTTTTCTCGCTCCTTTGGGCTATAAATTGGCTTTTAAGACTAGTTATCTAATCAGTTTTCTTGCCCCGAACAGCCCTCATCCTGGTGGTGATTTTTGGCTGGCTCAGGGGACACAAGATCCTATTCACTTTGCTTTTTTAGCAGAAAATAAGGAAGAAGTTCAGGCTTGTTATGAGGCTGGTTTAGAGGCAGGTGGGCGAGACAATGGGGCTCCTGATTATCGCAGTGAGCATCCGATTTACTACGCTGCTTTTGTGATTGACCCAGATGGGAACAATATAGAAGTGGTTTGCCATAAAGAATAAAAAAGAAAAAGGAAAAATAATGACAAAACGTGTAACGATTATTGATGTAAAAGACTATGTTGGTCAGGAAGTGACGATTGGCGCTTGGGTTGCCAACAAATCAGGAAAAGGGAAAATTGCCTTCTTGCAATTGCGTGATGGAACAGCCTTCTTCCAAGGTGTGGCTTTTAAACCAAACTTTGTCGAAAAATTTGGTGAAGAAGTAGGACTTGAGAAGTTTGATGTCATCAAACGCTTGAGCCAAGAAACGTCTGTTTATGTGACAGGTATTGTCAAAGAGGACGAACGTTCTAAATTTGGCTATGAGTTGGACATCACAGACATCGAAGTAATCGGTGAATCTCAAGACTACCCAATCACACCAAAAGAACACGGTACAGACTTTTTGATGGACAACCGTCACTTGTGGCTCCGTTCTCGTAAGCAAGTGGCCGTGATGCAAATCCGTAACGCTATTATCCATGCAACTTATGAGTTCTTTGACAAGAACGGTTTCATGAAATTTGACAGCCCAATTCTTTCAGGAAATGCGGCAGAAGATTCAACAGAACTCTTTGAAACGGACTACTTCGGAACGCCAGCCTACTTGAGCCAATCAGGTCAGCTTTACCTAGAAGCAGGCGCTATGGCTCTTGGTCGTGTCTTTGACTTTGGTCCAGTTTTCCGTGCTGAAAAATCAAAAACGCGCCGTCACTTGACCGAGTTCTGGATGATGGATGCAGAGTACTCATACTTGACACATGATGAGTCGCTTGACTTGCAAGAAGCTTATGTGAAAGCTCTTCTACAAGGTGTTCTTGACCGTGCGCCTCAAGCCTTGGAAACCTTGGAACGTGATACAGAGCTCTTGAAACGCTACATTGCAGAGCCATTCAAACGTATCACTTACGATCAAGCCATTGACCTCTTGCAAGAACATGAGAATGATGAAGACGCTGACTACGAACATCTTGAGCATGGTGATGACTTTGGTTCACCACATGAAACTTGGATTTCAAACCACTTTGGTGTGCCAACTTTTGTCATGAACTACCCAGCAGCCATCAAGGCCTTCTATATGAAACCAGTTCCTGGAAATCCAGAGCGCGTGTTTTGTGCAGACTTGCTTGCTCCAGAAGGTTACGGAGAAATCATCGGTGGTTCTATGCGTGAGGAAGACTATGATTCCCTTGTCGCTAAGATGGATGAACTTGGCATGGACCGTACAGAGTATGAATTCTACCTTGACCTTCGTAAATACGGTACAGTTCCACACGGTGGATTTGGTATCGGTATCGAGCGTATGGTAACCTTCGCAGCAGGAACAAAACATATCCGTGAAGCCATTCCATTCCCACGTATGTTGCACCGTATTAAACCGTAAGAATAGGAAAACGCCCATGTGGCGTTTTTTCGCATATCAGAGTTTTTACTTGCGTAAAAAAAATTTTTCTAGTATAATAGTTTATTGTGAGCGAACCTCACTTACCCCTTGCAAAGTCTTGGGGTCATTAGACCAAAAGGAGGAACATATCAATGGCTAAATACGAAATTCTTTATATCATTCGTCCAAACATTGAAGAAGAAGCTAAAAACGCTTTGGTAGCACGTTTTGACTCTATTTTGACTGACAACGGTGCAACTGTTGTTGAATCAAAATCTTGGGAAAAACGCCGTCTTGCATACGAAATCAAAGATTTCCGTGAAGGACTTTACCACATCGTTAACGTTGAAGCAAACGACGATGCAGCTCTTAAAGAGTTTGACCGTCTTTCAAAAATTAACGCTGACATTCTTCGTCACATGATCGTCAAAATTGACGCGTAAGAAGGTAAACTATGATTAACAATGTTGTACTTGTAGGGCGCATGACACGTGACGCTGAGTTGCGTTATACCCCATCAAATGTAGCAGTTGCGACTTTTACTCTTGCAGTAAACCGTACATTTAAGAGTCAAAATGGCGAACGTGAGGCTGATTTTATCAATGTCGTTATGTGGCGTCAACAGGCTGAGAACCTTGCTAATTGGGCTAAAAAAGGCTCACTTATCGGGGTGACAGGCCGTATCCAGACTCGTAGTTACGATAACCAGCAAGGACAACGTATCTACGTGACAGAGGTCGTGGCTGAGAATTTCCAAATGTTAGAAAGCCGTAGTGTGCGTGAAGGTCATACAGGTGGAGCTTACTCTGCACCAACTGCAAACTATTCAGCGCCTACAAATTCAGTACCAGACTTTTCACGTGATGAAAATCCATTTGGAACAACAAATCCATTGGATATTTCAGATGATGATTTACCATTCTAATGGACAACTAAACTTATAAAGGAGAAAAAACATGCCTCAACAACGTCGTGGCGGATTCAAACGCCGTAAAAAAGTTGATTACATCGCAGCAAACAAAATTGAATATGTTGATTACAAAGATACTGAGCTTCTTAGCCGTTTCGTTTCAGAACGTGGGAAAATCCTTCCTCGTCGTGTAACAGGAACTTCAGCTAAAAACCAACGTAAAGTAACAACAGCTATCAAACGCGCTCGCGTAATGGCTTTGATGCCTTTCGTAAACGAAGATTAAAAAAAGAGGTCCGGGTGGACCTTTTTTTGGCTCTTTGTCAACTGTAGTGGGTTGAAGTCAGCTAAGCTCGAGAAAGGACAAATTTCGTCCTTTCTTTTTTGATGTTCAAAGCGATAAAAATCCGTTTTTTGAAGTTTTCAAAGTTCCGAAAACCAAAGGCATTGCGCTTGATAAGTTTGATGAGATTATTGGTCGCTTCCAGTTTGGCATTAGAATAGTGTAGTTGAAGGGCGTTGACAATCTTTTCTTTATCTTTGAGGAAGGTTTTAAAGACAGTCTGAAAAAGAGGATGAACCTGCTTTAGATTGTCCTCAATAAGCCCGAAAAATTTCTCTGGTTCCTTATTCTGGAAGTGAAAAAGCAAGAGCTGATAGTGGTGTTTCAAGTCTTCTGAATAGCTCAAAAGCTTGTTTAAAATCTCTTTATTGGTTAAGTGCATACGAAAAGTAGGACGATAAAAACGTTTATCGCTCAATTTACGGCTATCCTGTTGAATGAGTTTCCAGTAGCGCTTGATAGCCTTGTATTCATGGGATTTTCGATGAAACTGATTCATGATTTGGACACGCACACGACTCATGGCACGGCTGAGATGTTGGATAATATGGAAACGATTTAGAACGATTTTAGCACACGGAAAAAGCTGTTTAGCCAAGTCATAGTAAGGACTAAACATATCCATCGTAATGATTTTCACTTGACAACGAACGGCTCTATCGTAGCGAAGAAAGTGATTTCGGATGACAGCTTGTGTTCTGCCTTCAAGAACAGTGATAATATTAAGATTATCAAAATCTTGCGCAATGAAACTCATCTTTCCCTTAGTGAAGGCATACTCATCCCAAGACATAATCTTTGGAAGCCGAGAAAAATCATGCTCAAAGTGAAAGTCATTGAGCTTGCGAATGACAGTTGAAGTTGAAATGGAAAGCTGATGGGCAATATCAGTCATAGACATTTTTTCAATTAACTTTTGAGCAATTTTTTGGTTGATGATACGAGGGATTTGGTGATTTTTCTTTACCAGGGGAGTCTCAGCAACCATCATTTTTGAACAGTGATAGCACTTGAAACGGCGTTTTCTAAGGAGAATTCTAGAAGGCATACAGTTGTTTCGAGGTAAGGGATTTTAGACGGTTTTTGAAAGTCATATTTCTTCATTAGACTTCCACAATCAGGGCAAGATGGAGCCTCATAATCCAGCTTAGCGATAATTTCTTTGTGGGTATCCATATTGATGATATCTAGAATCTTGATGTTTGGGTCTTTAATATCGAGCAGTTTTGTGATAAAATGTAATTGTTCCATATGAATCTTTCTAATGATGGTTTTGTCGCTTTTCATTATAGGTCATATGGGACTTTTTTTCTACAACAAAATAGGCTCCATAATATCTATAAGGGATTTACCCACTACAAATATTATAGAGCCCTCTTTTTCAGACCCGGTTGGGTCTTTTTTCACAAGTTTTGAAATGAGAGAGCGAGTTAGGCTCAGTGGCTCCCTTTTTACGAGTTTGAAAACAAGAGAACACATTAAAAGCACGATGGAGCTTTTTCATAAATATGTCTCTTTTCTCATCCAAGAAATTAAAATAAAAATGATAAACTTTTTGAAAATAGGGGATTTGCCTACTTTATGATATAATGGAAAGAGTTAGATTGAAAGAGGTAGTGAGATGGACGCGAAATTAAGATACAAGGCAAAGAAGATCAAGATTGTCTTTTTTGATATTGATGATACATTGCGGAATTCAAAGACAGGGTTTATTCCAACTACAATCCCCACTGTTTTTAAACAGTTGCGTGAAAAAGGAATTTTAACAGGAATCGCCTCTGGACGTGGCATTTTTGGTGTTGTTCCAGAGATTCGTGATCTCAAGCCTGACTTTTTTGTAACTTTGAATGGGGCTTATATCGAAGATAAAAAAGGTCAGGTCATTTATCAGCATCAGATTGAAAAGTCAGATGTTGAGGAGTATATCTCTTGGGCTAAGCAAGAAGGAATTGAGTATGGCTTGGTTGGGAGTCATGATGCCAAGTTGTCGACTCGCACCGATATGATGAGTGAAGCTATCAATCCAATTTATCCCGACTTAGATGTAGATCCCGATTTCCATGAAAAAGAAGATATCTATCAGATGTGGACTTTTGAAGATAAGGGAGATGACTTGCACTTGCCTGACAGTCTCTCAGACAAACTTCGCATGGTTCGTTGGCATCAACATTCGTCTGATATTGTGCCGATTTCAGGCTCCAAAGCGACGGGGGTGGAAAAGGTTGTGGAATACCTTGGCTTGAAACCAGAGAAGGTCATGGTTTTTGGAGATGGTCTCAACGACTTGGAACTCTTTGATTATGCTGGAATCAGCGTTGCCATGGGAATTTCTCATGATAAAATCAAAGAAAAAGCAGATTATATTACAAAAACATTAGAAGAAGATGGCATTTTTGATGCCTTAGAAGTATTTGGTATGGTAGAAAAAGAATTGCATTTTCCACAAGTAGACATTGAAACAGTAGAAGGTCCTCTTGCGACTACTAAGACCAATCACGGAGACTTACGTATCAAGCTTTTCCCTGAACATGCTCCTAAAACAGTGGCTAACTTTGTATCTCTTTCAAAAGATGGCTACTATGATGGTGTCATTTTCCACCGTATTATCAAGGACTTTATGATCCAAGGTGGAGACCCAACTGGAACTGGTATGGGTGGCCAGTCAATCTACGGCGAATCTTTTGAGGATGAATTCTCAGAAGAGCTTTACAATATCCGTGGTGCTCTTTCCATGGCAAATGCTGGTCCAAATACCAACGGCAGCCAGTTCTTTATCGTGCAAAACCAACACCTACCTTATTCTAAGAAAGAAATTACTCGTGGTGGTTGGCCAGAACCGATTGCAGAAATCTATGCCAATCAAGGTGGGACACCTCACCTAGACCGCCGTCACACGGTTTTTGGTCAGTTAGCTGATGAAGCATCTTACGCTGTCTTGGATGCCATTGCTGCTGTTGAGACAGGAGCTATGGACAAGCCAGTTGAAGATGTTGTAATTGAAACTATTGAAATCGAGGACTAAGATGAAAATCGGTGATAAGCTAAAGGGGCGTATTACAGGGATTCAGCCCTACGGTGCCTTTGTTGAGCTAGAGACAGGTGATACGGGTCTGATTCACATTTCAGAGATTCGGACTGGCTTTATTGAAAATATTCATGACGCCTTGAAAGTCGATGAAGAGGTTCTGGTTCAGGTAGTGGATTTAGATGAATTTACAGGGAAAGCTAGTCTTTCTATCCGCACTTTGGAGGAAGAAAAGCACCAGTTTCCGAGACGGAGACGCTTTTCAAGCGACCGCTTTAACTACGGCTTTGCGCCTCTTAAACGAATGATGCCAATTTGGACTAGAGAAGCCTTGCACTATTTAAAAAAGAAGAAGTAGTTTAGAATTTTATATTTTTTGTAATGTTAATATAAATCTGCTATAATAGAACCATGGAAGAAGAACAATTATTAAAATCAGGGGAGCGCATTAACCAGCTCTTCTCAACAGATATCAAAATTATTCAAAATAGAGAGGTTTTTAGCTATTCGGTGGATAGTGTTCTCTTGTCACGCTTTCCACGTTTTCCTAAAAAGGGCTTGATAGTGGATTTCTGCGCTGGGAATGGAGCAGTGGGGCTATTTGCTAGCACTCGTACTCAGGCACAGATTTTGGCTGTTGAGATTCAGGAGCGTTTGGCGGATATGGCTGAACGCTCTGTCCGTTTGAATGGTTTAGAAGAGCAGATGCAGGTCATCTGTGATGATTTGAAAAATATGCCTTCTCATATACAGGGAAGTAAGGTGGATATGATTTTGTGTAATCCACCCTATTTCAAGGTGGATCCTCATTCCAATCTGAACGAGAGTGAACATTATCTCTTGGCTCGCCACGAAATCACGACCAATTTGCAGGAAATCTGTCGCAGTGCCCAGAGTATTCTCAAATCTAATGGACGTTTGGCTATGGTTCATCGTCCTGATCGACTTCTGGATATTTTGGATACGTTACAACGGCATAATCTAGCTCCTAAGCGCCTGCAATTTGTCTATCCAAAAAGAGAAAAGGAAGCCAATATGCTTTTGATTGAGGCTATCAAGGATGGTTCAACAAGCGGCTTTAAGGTCTTGCCACCTCTCATTGTCCACAATGATGATGGCTCTTATACGCCTGAACTCGAAGAGATTTATTATGGATCATAAGGCTTATATGTATGTGCTGGAGTGTCGTGATGGTTCCTACTATACGGGTTATACGACTGACGTGAGAAAACGCCTCGCTGTCCACAATAGTGGGAAGGGAGCCAAATATACACGAGCACGATTGCCAGTCAAACTTATCTATGCTCAAGGTTTTGCCAGTAAGGAAGAAGCCATGTCGGCAGAAGCCCTTCTCAAGCGTAAGAAGAGGCCACAGAAGGAAAGATTTTTATCTGAAAATCAAGATAGAAATTTACTTATACTCAATGAAAATTAAAGAGCAAACTAGGAAGCTAGCCGTAGGTTGCTCAAAGCACTGCTTTGAGGTTGTGGATAGAACTGACGAGGTCAGTACCCATACCTACGGCAAGGCGAAGCTGACGTGGTTTGAAGAGATTTTCGAAGAGTATCAGTTATTTTGAAGAATCGTGAGGAGTCCTTTGACTCCTCTTACTTTTGTCAAAAAGCGAAAAAAATGCTACAATAAAGAGAATAAACAAAATGAGGTATTATCATGTCTAAGATTCTAGTATTTGGTCACCAAAATCCAGACTCAGATGCCATCGGGTCATCTGTAGCCTTTGCCTACCTTGCAAAAGAAGCTTACGGTTTGGATACGGAAGCTGTTGCCCTTGGAACTCCAAATGAAGAAACAGCCTTTGTCTTGAACTATTTTGGTGTAGAAGCACCGCGTGTTATCACTTCTGCTAAAGCAGAAGGAGCAGAGCAAGTTATCCTGACTGACCACAATGAATTCCAACAATCTGTATCAGATATCGCTGAAGTAGAAGTTTATGGTGTTGTGGACCACCACCGCGTGGCTAACTTTGAAACTGCAAGCCCACTCTACATGCGTTTGGAGCCAGTTGGTTCAGCGTCTTCAATCGTTTACCGTATGTTCAAAGAACATGGTGTAGCTGTTCCTAAAGAGATTGCTGGTTTGATGCTTTCAGGTTTGATTTCAGATACCCTTCTTTTGAAATCACCAACAACACACCCAACAGATACAGTCATTGCTCCTGAATTGGCTGAATTAGCTGGTGTCAACTTGGAAGAATATGGTCTTGCAATGCTTAAGGCTGGTACAAACTTGGCTAGCAAATCTGCTGAAGAATTGATTGACATCGATGCTAAGACTTTTGAATTGAATGGAAATAATGTCCGTGTTGCCCAAGTAAACACAGTGGACATCGCGGAAGTATTGGAACGCCAAGCAGAAATTGAAGCTGCAATGCAAGCTGCCAACACAGCAAACGGCTACTCTGACTTTGTCTTGATGATTACAGACATCGTCAACTCAAACTCAGAAATCCTAGCACTTGGTGCTAATATGGGCAAGGTTGAAGCAGCTTTCAACTTTAAACTTGCAGACAACCACGCCTTCCTTGCTGGTGCCGTTTCACGTAAGAAACAAGTGGTACCTCAATTGACTGAAAGCTTCAATGCTTAAGATTTTGAGTGTCAGTTCAAAATCGGAAAGGCTAGTTTGCCTTATATCGAAAGGAGTTTCAGCTCCTTTTTTTCTAGGAGTGAAGCATGTTAGAAAATGGTGATTTAATTTTTGTGAGGGATCTTTCAGATATGGGACAGGCAATCCAGACTTCCACAGGCAACTATAACCATGTTGCCATTTATTTGGATGGGATGATTTACCATGCTAGTGGAAAATTTGGTGTAGTCTGTCAAGAACCAGCAGACTTCTTTGAGTCTAATCACTTGTACGACCTCTATGTCTACCCAGAAATGGATATCCAGTCGGTGAAGGAAAGAGCTTGCAAACATCTAGGGGCTCCCTACAATGCTTCTTTCTATCCAGATGGAGTTGGTTTCTATTGTTCTCAGTACATGGCAGAAATTCTCCCCATTTTTGAAAACATACCTATGAAATTTGGGGATGGGGAGCAGGCGATTAGTGATTTTTGGAGGGAGTATTACAGAGAACTAGGTCTGCCTGTTCCTCTGAACCAAGCTGGGACCAATCCCAGTCAGTTGGCAGCATCGCCTCTGTTAAAATGTAAAGAAAGGAATCTTCATGATTCAGATTTTTAATCCATCTCGTTTGACGAGACAGCCATTTTTTGGAGAACTGATCCGCTATCTGGATCAGCATGAGGATGTGATTTTACGGGAAATCAAGGCTCAATTTCCAGAAGTGACAGTTGATAAACTCATGGAAGAGTATATAAAGGCAGGCTGGATTCTACGGGAAAATAAGCGCTATTACCTTAATCTTCCTATGCTTGAATCACTTGATAGTCTTGAACTGGATCAAGAGATTTTTGTTAGCGAAGATAGTCCGACCTATCAAGCCTTGTTGGAGCAGCGTTTTGAGACGGAATTACGAAATCAAACCAATGCTGCTATTTTAGTTGAAAAGACGGACTTTGCGCGCACTAAAATGACCCTGTCTAATTATTTCTACAAGGTCAAACATCAGTATCCTTTGACAGAAAAACAGCAGGAACTCTATGCCATTTTGGGGGATGTTAATCCTGAGTATGCTCTCAAATACATGACGACTTTTTTGTTGAAATTTCTCAAAAAAGACCAGCTTATGCAGAAACGCCGTGACATCTTTGTGGACAGTTTGGTCATCTTGGGCTATATTGTCCAAAATGAAGATGGAAAGTATGAGTTGGCTGTCGATTTTGATAAGGAAAGATTAACTTTCTATTTAGTGTGATTGCTTTTTCTGAGCACATTGTTTGACTTTATCTATCGATAAGTTTATACTAATGTAACCGATAACACATATCGGAATAAAACTAAAGGAGACAATCATATGTCACTTGAAAACAAATTAGAACAAGCAACAGGCGCTGTCAAAGAAGGTTTTGGTAAAGTTACTGGAGACAGCAAGACAGAACTTGAAGGAGCTGTTGAAAAAACAGTTGCTAAGGCAAAAGACGTTGTAGAAGACGCTAAAGGTGCTGTAGAAGGTGCCGTTGAAGGTTTGAAAAACGCTTTTAAATAAAGATAGAAAAAATCAAGGGTTTCGTTTCCCTTGATTTTTTTACGATCCTTATAAATAATTTTCTGCGACAGCTGCATCTCCTGGATAGGCTTCTTTTTTGCCTTGAACGATTTGGTAGCAATCGGCTCCCTTACCAGCAATAATAACTGCATCTAATTCGTGATTTGTGATAGCCATAGCTGCCTTGATGGCTTCTTGGCGATCCGCAATTTTTTCAACAGGATGATTGATGTAGCTACTAATTTCATCCGCAATGGTCATTGGGTCTTCATAGTTAGGGTCATCAGCAGTCAGAAAGACTTGAATCTCAGGATGTTGATTGAGGAGAAGTCCAAAGTCCTTGCGACGACTTTCTCCCTTATTTCCTGTCGAACCGAGAACCAGAGCAATCTTTCCAGTTTGATGAGTTTCAACCACATTGATGAGTTTTGTCAGACTATCTCCATTGTGGGCGTAGTCGATGAAGACCTTGGCTCCATTTTTCTGAGTGAGGACTTCCATACGACCAGGAACGCGGGTTGCAGCGATTCCTTTTTTGATGTCCTCAAGACTAGCTCCGAGACGGAGGCAAGCAAGTCCAGCAGCAACGGCATTTTCTTGGTTGAAGTGACCAATCAGTTGGATATCATAGTCTCCAGCCAGTTTACCCGTAGCTGAAAAGCTAAAGGCTTTGGAATTCTCGATTTGGTTATCAGATTGGCTACCATAGAAATCATGGTCTTGATCTGCCACTTGTTCTTTCAAGACAGAAAAGTGATCCATGTCACTGTTAATGATGACTGCTCGGCTATTTTCCATCAAGAGACGCTTGTGGTAGAAATAGTCTTCAAAGCTAGGGTGTTCAATCGGGCCGATATGGTCTGGGCTGATATTGAGGAAAACTCCCACATCAAAGGTTAGGCCATAGACACGTTTGACCAGATAGGCTTGGCTGGAAACTTCCATGATGAGGTGGGTACGATCATTTTGCACAGCTTGATTCATCATGTCAAAGAGGTCAATACTCTCAGGAGTTGTCAATGCAGACTTAAAGAAAGTCTTGCCATCTAAAGTTGTATTCATAGTCGACAACATTGCAGGTCGATGCCCTTGAGATAAGATGTTATAAGCGAAATAGGCTGCTGTTGTCTTACCCTTGGTTCCAGTAAAGGCGAGGAGTTTGAGTTTTTCCTGTGGATTTCCATAAAATTCCATAGCAATCAAACTCATGGCTTTCTTAATGTCGTTCACAATGATGACAGGGATACCGACTTCGTAGTCCTTTTCAGCTATATACCAACCGAGTCCTTGAGAGATGGCAGAAAGCAGAAATTCCTTCTTAAAGGCAGCACCCTTGACGAAAAATAGGCTCTTTTCTTTGGCCTTGTGGCTGTCATAGCAGATGGTGTCAAACGCGATATGGCTGTAGTTGTAGTGATAGTGTCCTTGGTCGATAATCTCACGGAAGAGACCATCTTTCTTTAAAATATCTAATACGGTTTCAATCTTTATCATACTTTCTATTGTAAACCGAAAGTCGTAAATTTACAAGTAACAAGGAAAAGTTTATAATGGAAGATAAGGAGTTTTTCCTAGTTATCAAAATTGAATGAGGAATCTATGTCGCACGAAAACAATCACCAGCAGGCCCAGATGTTACGGGGGACTGCTTGGCTAACGGCTAGTAACTTTATCAGTCGCCTACTTGGGGCTATTTACATTATCCCTTGGTACATCTGGATGGGGTCTTATGCGGCTACAGCCAATGGACTCTTTACCATGGGATACAATATCTATGCCTGGTTCTTACTGGTTTCAACAGCAGGTATTCCGGTTGCAGTGGCCAAGCAAGTTGCCAAGTATAATACCATGCGAGAAGAAGAGCATAGCTTTGCCCTGATTCGGAGCTTTTTAGGCTTTATGACGGGACTAGGTTTGGTTTTTACTTTAATCTTGTATGTCTTTGCTCCTTGGCTAGCAGACTTGTCTGGCGTGGGCAAAGACTTGATCCCAATCATGCAAAGCTTGGCTTGGGGAGTCTTGATTTTCCCATCTATGAGTGTTATCCGAGGATTTTTCCAAGGGATGAATAACCTCAAACCTTATGCCATGAGTCAAATTGCTGAGCAGGTCATTCGTGTTATCTGGATGCTCCTAGCAACCTTTATCATTATGAAGCTCGGTTCGGGAGATTACCTAGCAGCGGTTACCCAATCCACCTTTGCTGCCTTTGTCGGCATGGTCGCCAGTTTTGCAGTCTTGATTTATTTCCTTGCCAAAGAGGGATTACTCAAAAGAGTCCTTGAAACAGGAGATAAGATTAACAGCAAGCGTCTTTTGGTCGATACTATTAAGGAAGCCATTCCTTTTATCTTAACAGGGTCTGCCATCCAGCTCTTCCAGATTTTGGATCAGCTGACCTTTATCAATAGTATGAGCTGGTTTACCAACTACAGCAACGAGGACTTGGTTGTCATGTTTTCTTATTTCTCAGCCAATCCTAATAAAATCACTATGATTTTGATTTCTGTTGGAGTTTCAATTGGGGGTGTCGGTTTGCCACTTTTGACTGAAAACTATGTCAAGGGGGACTTGAAAGCAGCTTCTCGTCTCGTTCAGGATAGTCTCACCTTACTCTTTATGTTCCTGCTACCAGCAACGGTTGGAGTGGTCATGGTAGGGGGACCTCTTTATACGGTCTTCTATGGTAAGCCAGATAGTTTGGCTCTGGGCTTATTTGTCTTTGCAGTTTTGCAGTCTATTATTTTAGGCTTGTACATGGTCTTGTCTCCAATGCTTCAGGCCATGTTCCGCAACCGCAAGGCCGTTCTCTATTTTATCTATGGTTCTATTGCCAAGCTAGTCTTGCAACTACCTACCATCGCTCTCTTCCACAGTTACGGTCCTTTGATTTCCACAACCATTGCTCTCATCATTCCTAACGTCTTGATGTATCGGGATATTTGTAAGGTAACGGGTGTCAAGCGCAAGGTGATTGTGAAGCGAACCATTTTAATCAGTTTGCTGACCCTAGTCATGTTTCTGTTAATAGGAACCATCCAGTGGCTGTTAGGATTTTTCTTCCAACCAAGTGGACGTTTGTGGAGCTTCTTTTATGTAGCTCTTGTCGGTGCCATGGGGGGTGGACTTTATATGGTTATGAGTCTGCGTACCTATTTATTAGATAAGGTAATAGGAAAAGCCCAAGCAGATCGCCTGCGAGCAAAATTTAAGCTTTCGTAAGGTAGCATTTATAAATAAAAGGAATAAGTTGAACAATCTTTTAGGAGAACTTGAAACTTATTCCTTTTTTAGCGTCAAAATAGCTAAAATTATCTTTTGAAAGTAGAAGATGAGGTCTTTTTCGATTTTTTTGGAAAAAATCATTGACTAAAAAAACTAAACGTTGTATAATAAAACAAATATTTAAAGCAGGAGGTTCTGGAAATGAAAAAGTCTAAGGCCAAGTATGCAACACTTGCAGGTGTCATGTTAAGTGCAGGTATTTTGTTAAGCGCCTGTGGAAATTCTAGCACAGGGTCAAAAACCTATAACTATGTTTATTCAAGTGATCCATCTAGTTTGAACTATCTAGCAGAAAACCGTGCAACAACCAATGATATTGTGACCAATCTGGTAGATGGTCTCATGGAAAATGACCAGTATGGGAACTATGTGCCATCCTTGGCAGAGGATTGGAGTGTTTCTAAGGACGGTTTAACCTATACCTACAAACTTCGTAAGGATGCTAAGTGGTTTACTTATGAGGGAGAAGAATATGCTCCTGTAACTGCTCAGGATTTTGTGACAGGTTTGCAATATGCAGCTGATAAAAAATCAGAAGCCTTGTATCTAGTGCAGGACTCTGTTGCAGGCTTGGATGACTATATTAACGGGAAAACAAGCGACTTTTCAACTGTCGGAGTCAAGGCTCTTGATGACCAAACGGTTCAATACACCTTGGCTCGACCAGAACCTTACTGGAACTCAAAAACAACCTCAACCATTCTTTTCCCAGTCAATGCAGATTTCTTGAAATCAAAAGGGGATGATTTTGGGAAGGTAGACCCTGCTAATATTTTGTACAGTGGACCTTTCTTGATGAAAGCTTTTGTTTCAAAATCTGTCATCGAATACAAGAAAAATCCTAACTACTGGGATGCTAAAAATGTCTTTGTAGATGATGTCAAATTGACCTACTATGATGGTAGTGACCAAGACGCTCTTGTTCGTAACTTTACAGACGGAGCCTATAGCTACGCTCGTCTCTATCCGAATAGTTCAAGTTATGAAGGAATTAAAGAAAAATACAAAGATGATATCGTCTATAGCATGCAAGATGCCACTTCTTACTTCTTAAACTTTAATCTGGATAGACAATCTTATAAATTCACTTCCAAGACAAGTGATGCTGAAAAGAAATCGACTCAAGAAGCGGTTCTTAATAAAAACTTCCGTCAAGCTATTAATTTTGCCTATGATCGGACAGCTTACGGGGCTCAATCTCAAGGAGAAGATGGTGCAACTAAGATTTTGCGTAACTTGGTTGTTCCTCCAAACTTCGTAAGTATCAAGGGAAAAGACTTTGGTGAAGTAGTGGCTTCTAAGATGGTCAATTATGGTAAGGAATGGCAAGGAATCAACTTCGCGGATGCCCAAGATCCATACTACAATCCAGAGAAAGCCAAAGCCAAATTTGCAGAAGCTAAGAAAGAATTAGAAGCTAAGGGGGTAACATTCCCTATCCACTTAGATAAAAATATAGAGTTGACCAATAAGGCTGAAATTCAAGGAATCAATTCCATGAAGCAATCAATTGAGTCTGTCTTAGGTGCAGAAAATGTTGTGATTGATGTCCACCTACTTTCTACAGAGGACTATGATAGTTCAGGTTATCTAGCTCAAACAGCTGCGCAAAAAGACTACGATCTCTACAATGGTGGTTGGAGTGCGGACTATCTTGATCCATCTAGCTATCTTGATATCTTTAGTGTCAAGAATGGTGGGGTTCTACAAAGTCTTGGACTCGAGCCAGGTGAAGCCAATGACAAGGCCAAGGCTGTTGGATTGGATGTCTACACTCAAATGTTGGAAGAAGCTAATAAGGAACAAGATATTGCAAAACGCTATGAAAAGTATGCTGAAATCCAAGCTTGGTTAGTAGATAGCTCTCTAGCAATTCCAAATGTTTCACTTGGTGGAACACCAACATTGAGAAAAATCGTTCCTTTCTCAACACCATATTCATTGGCTGGTAATAAAGGGGTTGAATCCTATAAATACCTCAAATTACAAGATAAGACAGTCACAACAGACGAATATGCAAAAGCCAGAGAAAAATGGTTGAAAGAAAAAGAAGAATCTAATAAAAAAGCCCAAGAAGAATTGGCGAAACATGTCAAATAAGGATTTTTCAAGAAAAACGATGGTTTCGAAAGAAGCTGTCGTTTTTTAATAGAATGATGGTAAATTTGGAAGAAAAATCTCACATTTTTTTCTTTGTTTCTTGAGTTTATGTTATAATGAATATAACATAAATGTGAGACGCTATTTTCGAAAATCTACCCAATGTTGATTGAAGTATGCATATGCTAGGGTAATGTTATAGGAGGTATGTCATCTACTGGAAAAGTAAGATAAAACGCAACAAATGATAAGTTCTTCTTTGAGTGAAGAGTCCTTATCTGCCTATTTAGTGATTTTTATGGAGGTATCATCATGGGCGCTATTATGGAGTTTGCAACAGAAAAACAGATTGCATCATTTCTTTCAACTTGTCGCATTGAAGGGCAAAAGAATTTTCTGATGGCTTTCAAGAAAAAGACATGGTTCAAATCCTTTATTGATTTTTTCATTATAGGAGGTAGTTACTATGTTCAGTCGAGTGTGAAGCCTAAGATTCTGGCATTCACACCTAAGGGAATCTACTTGATGGACATCAGTGATGTAACAGAAAATCATTCTAATCATGTCGTAGAGATGCCTTGGAATCAAGTCAAAGATTTTACTTATAAGCCAGTCTTGAATACAGTTAGGCTGAACTGGAACTATCAAAATGAAGCCTATATTTTTTCCGTGGATGTCGGTCAGATTAGTCAGCATGTGGGCCAATATCAATTTAACAAAGAGCATTATGATTATTTATCCCAACAGGATTTCTTTCAGTCTAAGTAAGCCCTAGCAATCATTTTCACAAAAGAATCTGGAAGCTTTTCTGGATTCTTTTTAGCTTTACTATCTAAGTATATAGTTTAAAACTATAACTAGCTCTTGAAAAGAAGAAAATGAGTTGATGAAAATAAGTGGTACAATAGTTACTATAGATTTGGAGGAATTGTATGAGCAAGGAATTACACATTAACACAATTTTGGCCCAGGCGGGTATTAAGTCAGATGAAGCGACAGGTGCATTGGTGACACCGCTTCATTTTTCAACGACCTATCAGCATCCAGAGTTTGGTCAATCTACTGGATTTGACTATACGCGCACCAAAAACCCAACTCGCAGTAAGGCTGAGGAAGTCTTGGCAGCTATTGAGTCAGCAGACTATGCCCTAGCGACTAGCTCAGGAATGTCAGCTATTGTACTGGCCTTTAGCGTCTTTCCAGTAGGAAGTAAGGTCTTGGCGGTGCGTGACCTTTATGGAGGTTCTTTCCGCTGGTTCAATCAAGTGGAGCAGGAAGGTCGTTTCCATTTTACCTATGCCAACACAGAAGAAGAATTGATTGTCGAGTTGGAGAAGGATGTGGATGTTCTCTATATCGAAACGCCAACCAATCCCTTGATGTTGGAATTTGATATCGAAAAACTAGCAAAATTGGCTCATGCTAAGGGTGCCAAAGTGGTGGTGGACAATACCTTCTACAGCCCTATCTACCAACGTCCGATTGAAGATGGAGCAGATATCGTTCTCCATTCAGCAACCAAGTATCTGGCAGGCCACAATGATGTCCTGGCTGGAGTGGTTGTGACCAATAGTTTAGAACTATACGAGAAGCTTTTCTACAATCTCAATACGACAGGGGCAGTCTTGTCACCATTTGACAGCTATCAATTGATTCGTGGTCTCAAGACCTTGTCTCTTCGTATGGAGCGCTCAACAGCTAATGCCCAAGAAGTGGTTGCCTTTTTGAAGGATTCTCCAGCAGTTAAGGAAGTTCTCTATACTGGTCGTGGGGGCATGATTTCCTTTAAAGTAGCCGATGAAACGCGCATTCCACATATTTTGAACAGTCTCAAGGTCTTCTCTTTTGCGGAAAGTTTGGGTGGGGTAGAAAGTCTCATTACTTATCCAACGACTCAAACCCATGCTGATATTCCAGCAGAAGTGCGCCATTCCTATGGTTTGACAGATGACCTCTTGCGTTTGTCGATTGGGATTGAGGATGCTAGAGATTTGATTGCAGATTTGCACCAAGCCTTGGAAGGATAAGACAAAGATGGGAAAATATGATTTTACAAGCCTGCCCAACCGTTTAGGGCACCATACCTATAAATGGAAAGAAACAGAAACGGATAGTGAAGTTCTACCAGCTTGGATAGCGGATATGGACTTTGTAGTCTTGCCTGAAATCCGCCAAGCCGTGCAGACTTATGCGGATCAACTGGTTTATGGCTATACCTATGCCAGTGAAGAGTTAATTAAGGAAGTTCAAAAGTGGGAAGCCACACAACACGGTTACCACTTTGACAAAGAGGCTCTTGTCTTTATCGAGGGTGTGGTACCAGCTATCTCAACAGCTATTCAAGCCTTTACAAAAGAAGGCGAGGCAGTTCTGATTAACACACCTGTCTACCCACCTTTTGCTCGCAGTGTCAAGTTGAATAATCGTAGATTGATTACCAATTCTTTGGTGGAAAAGGATGGTCTGTTTGAGATTGACTTTGACCAACTTGAAAAGGATTTGGTGGAAGAGGATGTCAAACTTTATATTCTCTGCAATCCTCACAATCCTGGTGGACGTGTTTGGGAAAAAGAAGTGTTGGAGAAGATTGGTCAACTCTGTCAAAAATATGGTGTTTTCTTGGTTTCAGATGAGATTCACCAAGATTTGGCCCTCTTTGGTCACAAACACCAGTCTTTCAATACTGTCAACCCTGACTTTAAAGAATTTGCGATTGTCTTGAGCAGTGCTACTAAAACCTTTAATATTGCTGGGACAAAAAATTCCTATGCAGTTATTGAAAATCCTAAGTTGAGACTGGCTTTCCAGAAACGCCAGTTGACCAATAATCAGCATGAAATTTCAGGCTTGGGCTATTTGGCGACAGAAGCTGCTTATCGCTATGGGAAGGGTTGGCTAGAGGAACTCAAGCAAGTCTTTGAAGACCACATCAATTACGTGGTGGATTTATTTGGAAAAGAGACTAAAATCAAGGTTATGAAACCGCAAGGAACCTACTTGATTTGGCTTGATTTTTCAGCCTATGACCTGACTGATGAAGCATTGCAAGAGCTGTTGAGAAATGAAGCTAAGGTTATCCTCAATCGTGGTTTGGATTTTGGGGAGGAAGGAAGTCTCCATGCCCGTCTCAATGTAGCCATGCCTAAATCTCTGCTGCAAGAAGTTTGTCAGCGAATTGTGACGACTTTTGCCAAACGTTAAAAATCCAGCCTTCTAGGAGAAAAGTCTTCCTAGAAGGCTATTTTCATAGGGGAAAATATGGTATAATAAAAAGATAAGGTAAAGGTGAAAATATGGCTAAATTGATTCCGGGGAAAGTCCGTATCGAAGGCGTTGCCCTTTATGAAACTGGTAAGGTTGACATCATCAAGGAAAAGAACAATCGGCTCTATGCTCGCGTGGCAGAAGAAGAACTGCGCTATAGTTTAGAGGATGATTTGGTTTTTTGTGCCTGCGATTTTTTCCAAAAGAGGGGCTACTGTGTCCACTTGGCAGCGCTGGAGCATTTTCTGAAAAATGATGATCGTGGTCAGGAAATCTTGCAGAGTCTGGAAGAAGGTCATGAAGAAAAAGAGGCCGTTGAAACCAAGGTGACCTTGGGTGGCAAATTTTTGGATCGAATCTTGTCTCCAAAATCAGACCGAGCCTATGAATTATCGGCTGTGGGGCAGGTGGAAGCAGGAACCAATCATATCTTGTGGACTCTGAGAATCGGCCAAATCAATAGCCAAAAATACTATGTCATTCGAGATATTCCACTCTTTTTAAGGATTGTCGAGCAGAGAAAGTCTTATATGATTGGCAAAACTTATGAGGAATCCTTGTCTTGGGAAGCCTTTGATGAGGCTAGTCAAGAACTTCTGACTTTCTTGCGCGGACTAATG
Source organism: Streptococcus sp. 3109 (assembly GCF_013276905.1). Classification (NCBI taxonomy): domain Bacteria; kingdom Bacillati; phylum Bacillota; class Bacilli; order Lactobacillales; family Streptococcaceae; genus Streptococcus; species Streptococcus sp. 3109. The sequence goes on from NZ_VMLY01000006.1 coordinate 141,221, forward strand.
GAGGAAGGACAGGCTCCAGACCTCTTTTTCCAAAACCAAGGTCGGCACCTCTTTTTCCCCCTGACCTTTTTTGAGCAGGGTGTGAATTTACTGATGACCTTGCCGCATTTTCAATTTGACCATCAAGTGGATAGCTATCAGACTCTGCTTTTTCAGGATATGCATGCTGATGCCAATCTATTTGCCTTTACAGTAACAGAATACTCGGATTATTTTGAAATGGAAATCAGAGAGAGTCCAAGAGTTAATGCCTTTTATCAGGGAGCTGTGCTGTTCCATAAAGGACGGGTTTATTTTCTAACAGACCAACAGATGCGTCTTCTCAAGGAAATTAAAGCGTTGCCTGTGGATCAACATGGGAAAAAACACCTGCAATTTGATAGCAGTGACCGAGATAAATTGGCTTCTTGTTTAACTCTTTTTAACCAAATGGGGACCGTTTCAGCTCCAGAACGGTTACAAATCAAAACTTTTGCGCCCTCTTTTTACTTTGACAGGGAAGAAGATAATCGGATTCGTTTAGAAATTCAGTTTGATTATGGGGATAGGCAGGTATCAAGCCGACAAGAGCTAGAAGAATTACCATTTTCGAGTGATGCGGACTTAGAAGAAAGAATTTTCCAAGTCTGTTTGGCAGCTGGTTTTGAAGCAGATTTTCAATCTTGGCGTCAGGCCCTAAAAGCAGAGTCTGTCTATCATTTCTTTCACGAAATCATTCCAGTCTTTGAAAAACTCGGGAATGTTGATTTATCAGACAAGTTAGAAGAACTCTATAACCTAGCAAGCCCTCAAGTACAGATTGCTTCCAAGGGAGGTCTCTTGGAAATCCAGTTTGATTTTCAAGATATTGCCCAAGAGGAAATTGATCAAGCCATGCAGGCCTTGGTTGCCAATCAAGATTTTTACATTGGTGCGTCTAATCAAGTCTACTTTTTTGATGAAGAAACCAAGAAAATTCGACAAAATCTACAGGAACTGGGGCAATTTGAGTTAAAAGATGGGGCCTTGCAGGCTCGAAAATCTTTGGCTTATAGTTTAGCTCATCTCTTTGAAGGACGTGACCGTGTTTCTTTTTCACAAGAATTCCAGAATTTGGCTCACGATTTGACGCATCCAGAGGACTTCCCTAGACAAGCAACTCAGGTTCAGGCTGATTTGCGAGATTATCAGGAAAAGGGAATCAGCTGGCTACAAATGCTCCATCACTATGGTTTTGGTGGAATTTTGGCTGATGATATGGGACTTGGTAAAACCCTGCAGACTATTGCTTTTTTGACCAGTCAAGTGACAAAAGAAAGTCGAGTCTTGATTTTAGCACCGTCAGGTTTGATTTACAACTGGGCAGATGAATTTCAGAAATTTGCCCCACAGTTGGATATGGCTGTTGTTCATGGTTTGAAAGCTAGTCGTGAAGAGATTCTTGCTGAGAGCCATCAAATCTATGTGACGAGCTATGCCACCTTCCGTCAGGACAGTGAGCTTTATCAGGGGATGGCCTTTGACTTCCTTTTCTTAGATGAAGCTCAGGTTATGAAGAACGCCCAAACCAAGATTGCTCAGACCTTGAGACAATTTGTGGTGCCGTCAGTTTTTGCTTTGTCAGGAACTCCTATTGAAAACCATCTAGGTGAACTGTGGTCTATTTTCCAAATCGTCATGCCAGGACTTTTGCCAAGCAAGAAAGAATTTATGAAATTGCCAGCCGAGCGCGTGGCTCAGTTTATCAAGCCTTTCGTGATGAGGCGAAAGAAAGAAGAAGTTCTGACTGAATTACCAGACTTGATTGAAGTGGTTTATAAGAATGAACTGGAAGACCAGCAAAAGGCTATCTACCTAGCCCAGTTGCAACAGATGAGAGATAGATTGACTCAAGTGTCAGATCAGGAATTTCAGCGAAGTCGTGTGGAAATCTTGTCTGGTCTGATGCGCTTGCGTCAAATTTGTGACACTCCTGCCCTCTTTATGGAAGATTATCAGGGAGCCAGTGGCAAACTGGATAGTCTTCGAGATTTACTAGTACAGGTGGCAGACGGCGGACACCGTGTCTTGATTTTCTCGCAGTTTAAGGGAATGTTGGAGAAAATTGAACAAGAACTGCCAGACTTGGGCTTGACTTCCTTTAAAATCACGGGTTCAACACCAGCTAAGGAAAGACAAGATATGACCAAAGCCTTTAACCAAGGGGAAAGAGATGCCTTTCTGATTTCCCTCAAGGCGGGTGGGGTTGGTCTGAACCTGACAGGTGCTGATACGGTTATTTTGGTTGACCTTTGGTGGAATCCTGCGGTGGAGGCGCAAGCCATTGGTCGTGCCCATCGGATGGGACAGGAAGAAACGGTTGAGGTCTATCGCTTGGTAACTAAAGGAACTATCGAAGAAAAAATTCAGGAACTACAAGAACAGAAGAAACATCTGGTGTCACAAGTATTGGATGGAACAGAGTCACGTGGTAGTCTTACCCTAGCAGAAATTAGAGAAATTTTGGGAATTTCTGAAGCCAGCACTTGAAAAATCAAGACAATACGCTATAATGAAGTGTTGAAAGGAAATAGAAAATGAAACAAGAACGATTTCCATTGGTGTCAGATGACGAGGTCATGTTGACTGAAATGCCAGTCATGAATCTCTATGATGAGTCTGATCTAATCAGTAATATCAAGGGTGAGTATCGAGATAAAAATTATTTAGAATGGGCTCCTATTACTGAAGAGGCGCCAGTAAAACCGATTGAAAAGCAAGTCGAGAAACCTAAAAAAGCTCCTTTAGGGGTTAAAAAAGAAGGAAAGAGCTATGCGGAGGTGGCGCGTGAAGAAGCGCGTGCAGACTTGAAAAAGAAACGCTCTGCTAACTATCTAACTCAGGATTTCAGCCGTGCGAGACGTCATTCTAAATCAGGCCTTGTTAGACAGGGCAATCAACCGACAGCGCCTTTCCAAAAGGAAAATCCTGGTGAATTGGTGAAGTATAGCCAAAAATTGACCCAGTCTCATTATATCTTGGCAGAAGAAGTTCATTTTATCCCTACCAAGAATGAAGAAGTGTCAGCACCTGCTCCAAAGAAAAACAACTATGATTTTCTAAAGAAGAGCCAAATCTACAATAAAAAAAGTAAACAAACAGAACAAGAACGTCGGGTTGCCCAAGAGTTGAATCTGACCAGAATTACAGAATAGGGGAGAAAACATGCCAAAGACATATCATTTTATCGGAATTAAGGGATCAGGGATGAGTGCCTTGGCCTTGATGTTGCACCAAATGGGGCATAAGGTACAGGGATCAGATGTTGAAAAATACTACTTTACCCAACGCGGTCTTGAGCAGGCAGGAATTACTATTCTTCCTTTTGATGAAAAGAATCTAGGCGGTGATATGGAAATTATCGCTGGAAATGCCTTTCGTCCAGATAACAACGTCGAAATTGCCTATGCGGACCAAAATGGTATCAGCTACAAACGTTATCATGAATTTCTAGGTAGCTTTATGCGTGACTTTGTTAGCATGGGAGTAGCAGGAGCGCATGGAAAAACTTCAACGACAGGTATGTTGTCTCATGTCTTGTCTCACATCACAGACACTAGCTTCTTGATTGGGGATGGGACAGGTCGTGGTTCGGCCAATGCCAAATATTTTGTCTTTGAATCTGACGAATATGAGCGCCACTTCATGCCTTACCATCCAGAATACTCTATTATCACCAACATTGACTTTGACCATCCAGACTATTTCACAAGTCTCGAGGATGTTTTCAATGCCTTTAACGACTATGCTAAACAAATCACCAAGGGTCTTTTTGTCTATGGTGAAGATGCAGAATTGCGTAAAATTACGTCTGATGCACCAATTTATTATTATGGTTTTGAAGCAGAAGGTAATGACTTTGTAGCTAGTGAACTTCTTCGTTCAACAACTGGTTCAACCTTCACCGTTCATTTCCGTGGACAAGAATTGGGTCAATTCCACATCCCAACCTTTGGTCGTCACAATATCATGAATGCGACAGCCGTTATTGGTCTTCTTTACACAGCAGGATTTGATTTGAACTTGGTGCGTGAGCACTTGAAAACATTTGCCGGTGTTAAGCGTCGTTTCACTGAGAAAATTGTCAATGACACAGTGATTATCGATGACTTTGCCCACCATCCAACAGAAATCATTGCGACCTTGGATGCGGCTCGTCAGAAATACCCAAGTAAGGAAATTGTAGCAGTCTTCCAACCGCATACTTTTACAAGAACCATTGCCTTGTTGGACGACTTTGCTCATGCTTTAAACCAAGCAGATGCTGTTTACCTAGCGCAAATTTATGGATCTGCTCGTGAGGTAGACCATGGAGATGTCAAGGTAGAAGACCTAGCCAATAAAATCAACAAGAAACACCAAGTCATTACTGTTGAAAATGTTTCTCCACTCCTTGACCATGACCATGCTGTCTATGTCTTTATGGGAGCAGGAGACATCCAAACCTATGAATACTCATTTGAGCGTCTCTTGTCAAACTTGACAAGCAATGTTCAATAGGTTATTCTCATGGAAATTCCAATTAAGATCATTCAGGCGAGTCAGTCTGATTTGGCTGAGGTAGTGGTACTTCAAACTTCATCTTTTCCAGCTGAAAAGCAGCTGACTTCCCATATTTTAGAAGAAAGTATCCGTAAGTGTGCGGATACCTTTCTTCTAGCTAGGGATGAAAATCAACATTTAGGCTATATTTTATCAAGTCCCCAGTCAGACAATCCGCAATGTCTAAAAGTGCATTCTTTAGTCATCGAGGCTGACCATCAGAGACAGGGCTTGGGAACACTTCTTCTTGCAGCCTTGAAAGAGGTGGCAGTTGAGCTGGATTACAAAGGGATTCGTTTGGAGAGTCCTTCTGAGCTGCTTTCCTATTTTGAAATGAACGGTTTTATTGATGAAGAAACTTCCCTTTATACAACTAGCCAGGGTTTTAGTATGATTTGGTTTAATCCCTTTTATCTGGAGGCACAATGAAAATCAGACAAGCAAGATTAGAAGATTTAGATCGTATCGTTGAGATTGAACTAGAGAATTTCTCGATTGAAGAAGCTATTCCTCGATCTGTCTTTGAGGCACATTTGCGAGAAATTCAGGCCTCTTTTCTGGTTGCAGAAAAAGAGGGTAAGATTATTGGTTATATCGAAGGGCCAGTTGGCCCCCATCGTCATCTGCAAGACCAGTCTTTTACAGAAGAGATAGAAGACCATAGCCATGGGCCGGGGGGCTATATCTCTGTGACCTGTCTGTCTATTGCCAAGGAGGCACAGGGACTCGGACTGGGTCAGAAATTGCTAACAGCCTTGAAAGAAGTTGCTCTTGAGGATAAGAGAGAAGGTATTAACCTAACCTGTCATGACTATCTCATCGCCTACTATGAAAAACACGGATTTGTCAATGAAGGCTTGTCCCAGTCAACCTTTGCAGGGGAAACTTGGTATGATATGGTCTGGGAAGCTAATACTCTTCGAAAATCAAATTCAAACCACGTCAGCGTCGCCTTACCGTACTCAAGTACAGCTTGCGGCTAGCTTCCTAGTTTGCTCTTTGATTTTCATTGAGTATAAAAAATAAGCTAGGAAAAGTATCATAGGTTGCTTTTCTTGGACTTTTAAGATATAATATTATGGATTGTCAACAAGGAGGAAAAACTTTTGAGTGAAAAGTCAAGAGAAGAAGAGAAATTAAGCTTTAAAGAGCAGATTCTGAGAGATTTAGAAAAAGTAAAAGGCTATGATGAAGTTCTGAAAGAAGATAAGGCAGTAGTTCGCACTCCTGCAAATGAACCTTCAGCTGAAGAACTCATGGCTGATTCCTTGTCAACGGTAGAGGAGATTATGAGAAAAGCTCCCGCTGCGCCTACTCACCCAAGCCAAGATGTACCAGCTTCTCCAGCAGATGATATTCAAAGAGAAACTCCTGGTGTTCCAAGTCATCCAAGTCAAGATGTTCCTTCTTCTCCCGCAGAAGAAAGTGGATCAAGACCAGGTCCAGGTCCTGTTAGACCTAAGAAATTTGAAAGAGAATACAATGAAACCCCAACAAGGGTAGCTGTTTCCTATAAGACGGCAGAGAAAAAAGCAGAACAAGCAGGTCCAGAAACACCTACGCCTGCTACAGAAACAGTGGATATCATCAGCGATACACCACGTCGTAGCCGTAGAGAAGGAGCAAAACCCGTTAAGCCTAAGAAAGAGAAGAAGTCACATGTGAAAGCCTTTGTGATTTCATTCCTTGTATTCCTTGCCTTGCTCTCAGCAGGTGGTTACTTTGGTTACCAGTACGTGCTAGATTCTTTATTACCTATCGATGCTAATTCTAAGAAATATGTGACGGTTGGAATTCCAGAAGGTTCAAACGTTCAAGAAATCGGTACGACGCTTGAAAAAGCTGGTTTGGTAAAGCATGGTCTGATTTTTAGCTTTTATGCTAAGTATAAAAATTATACCGATTTGAAAGCAGGTTACTACAATTTGCAAAAGAGTATGAGTACAGAAGACTTACTCAAAGAGTTGCAAAAAGGTGGAACAGATGAACCACAAGAACCTGTCCTTGCGACTTTGACAATTCCAGAAGGTTATACCTTGGATCAGATTGCTCAAGCTGTGGGTCAATTGCAAGGTGACTTCAAAGAGCCTTTGACAGCGGAGGCTTTCTTGGCAAAAGTTCAAGATGAGACGTTTATCAGTCAAGCAGTAGCTAAATATCCTACTTTATTGGAAAGTTTGCCTACAAAAGACAGCGGTGCGCGTTATCGTTTGGAAGGATACCTTTTCCCAGCTACATACTCTATCAAGGAAAGCACAACTATTGAGAGCTTGATTGATGAGATGTTGGCAGCTATGGACAAGAACCTATCTCCTTATTATAGTACTATCAAATCTAAAAACTTGACTGTCAATGAGTTGTTGACCATTGCTTCCTTGGTCGAAAAAGAAGGTGCCAAGACAGAAGATCGTAAGCTCATTGCCGGTGTATTCTACAATCGTTTGAATCGTGATATGCCACTTCAAAGTAACATTGCAATCTTGTATGCCCAAGGAAAACTGGGGCAAAATATCAGCCTAGCTGAGGATGTTGCGATTGATACCAACATTGATTCACCTTATAATGTTTATAAAAATGTAGGTCTCATGCCTGGTCCAGTCGATAGTCCAAGTCTGGATGCGATTGAGTCAAGCATCAATCAAACTAAGAGCGATAACCTCTACTTTGTAGCAGATGTCACAGAAGGCAAGGTCTACTATGCTAACAATCAAGAAGACCACGACCGCAATGTCGCTGAACATGTCAACAGCAAATTAAACCAAACAAACTAAAATTATGTGATACTTCACATAATTTTCTTTCGAAAATATCATCAGAAGAAAGTTGAGAAAAATGGCAGAAAAAACATATCCTATGACCCTTGAGGAAAAGGAAAAACTTGAAAAAGAATTAGAAGAATTGAAATTGGTCCGCCGTCCAGAAGTGGTAGAACGCATTAAGATTGCCCGTTCATACGGTGACCTTTCAGAAAACAGTGAGTACGAAGCAGCTAAGGATGAACAAGCCTTTGTTGAAGGACAAATCTCTAGCTTGGAAACAAAAATCCGCTATGCTGAAATCGTCAATAGCGACGCAGTTGCCCAGGACGAAGTAGCGATTGGTAAAACAGTCACTATCCAAGAAATTGGTGAGGACGAAGAAGAAGTTTATATTATCGTAGGTTCAGCTGGTGCGGATGCTTTTGCAGGTAAAGTTTCAAATGAAAGCCCAATTGGACAAGCCTTGATTGGCAAGAAAACAGGTGACACAGCAACGATTGAAACACCTGTTGGTAGCTATGATGTAAAAATCTTGAAGGTTGAAAAAACAGCCTAAAAACAGAAAAAAGGAGTGGGGAGGCGATGCGCTTCACTCACTCCTTTTTCCATTTTAAATTGAATTGGAGACTATATGAGTTCAAAGAAGAAAAACAAGATGGAGCGTGGTCTGACTAATCGTCACGTGCAGGTTATGGCCATCGCTGGAACAATCGGAACAGGACTCTTTTTGGGAGCAGGTCGCTCTATCAGCCTAACAGGTCCTTCCATTGTACTGATTTATATGATTACTGGGGCTTTCATGTTCCTCATGATGCGTGCTGTTGGGGAAATGCTTTACCAAGACCCTGAGCAACATACCTTTATCAACTTTATCACGCGCCATTTGGGTAAGGGCTGGGGCTATTTCTCAGTATGGTCTTACTGGTTATCTGTTGTCTTTATCGGTATGGCGGAAATCACTGCTATCGCACATTATGTGCAATTTTGGTTCCCAACTTGGCCGAGTTGGATGATTGAGATTGGATTTTTGACCATTCTAGCCTTGGTCAATCTGATTGCGGTAAAGCTCTTTGGAGAAGTTGAGTTTTGGTTTGCGATGGTCAAGATTGTGGCTATTTTAGCTATGATTGCAACAGGAGTCTTTATGGTCTTGACAGGCTTTAAGACACCTCATGGAGTAGCAAGTTTGGCCAATATTGCTGACAATTTCTCCCTCTTCCCAAATGGAGGTGTCAACTTTGTCATGGCTTTCCAGATGGTGTTCTTTGCCTACCTTATGATTGAGTTTATCGGGGTCACAACTTCTGAAACCAAAAATCCACGTCAGGTCTTGCCAAAAGCCGTTAAGGAAATTCCTTTGCGTATCGCCTTTTTCTACGGTGGTGCCCTCTTAGCCATCATGGCTATCATTCCATGGCGTGAACTGGCTTCTGCTGATTCACCTTTTGTTACAGTATTTGAATTGGCCGGTGTCAAGTGGGCGGCAGCCTTGATTAACTTCGTCGTTTTGACCTCAGCAGCATCTGCTCTTAACTCAACCCTTTATTCAACAGGTCGTCATTTGTACCAGATTGCCCATGATTCGCCAAATCGCTTCCTAAAGGCTATTAAAGCAGATACTCTTTCTCGCCACAATGTACCACAAAATGCCATCATTGCCTCAGCGATTTTGATTGCCCTAGCAGCCTTTATCAACGTCTTGCCAGGAGTTTCGGATGCCTTTGCCTTGATTACGGCATCATCATCAGGTGTCTATATTGCCATTTATATCTTGATTATGGTGGCTCACCTTAAATACCGCAAGTCACCAGACTTTATGGCGGATGGCTATCTCATGCCCCATTATCGTTTCTTAAATCCTTTAACCATGCTCTTCTTTGCCTTTGTCTTTGTAACCCTCTTTTTACAAGAGTCTACATTTGTAGGAGCAATTGGTTCAGCTATCTGGATTATCGGTTTCGGGATTTACAGCCAGTGGAAATTTAGAAAATAGATTAAGAACTCATCAACTCAGGTTGGTGGGTTTTTTCTAGTTTGACAGTCTATTGAAATAAGACTATAATCAAGCTGTAACAGTGTTTGAGGAGGTTTAGATGTACTTTAGATTGGAAAATAAGGAATCCCATAAATCACAAGAAATTGGGAATTTGATTCGTGCTTATAATCGTTCAAAAAGAGAAGAGGCTGAAAGTGAGCCACTTAATCTTTATGTTGAAGATGAAAAGGGCAATCTTCTGGCAGGCTTGATAGCAGAGACTTTTGGAAATTGGCTAGAAATCGAGTATTTATTTGTAAAAGAGGAACTGCGAGGGCAAGGAATCGGTTCAAAACTATTGCAGCAAGTAGAGACTGAAGCTAAGAATCGAAACTGTCGTTTTGCTTTTGTTAATACTTACCAGTTTCAGGCGCCAGATTTTTATCAGAAACATGGCTACAAGGAAGTCTTTGCTTTGCAAGACTATCCCTACACAGGAAAAAGATTTTATTACCAAAAAGATTTGTAAGGAGAATATGAAAGGATAAGGCAAAGAGGGGTTCTTGACATAAGTATGAAGGGGATTCTCGATAAATACCAGTTAAATCCTACAAATTGTGTCTTTCTAGGCAATATTGAGTACAATGCAATCGCAGCTGAGAAATTGGGAATCAAGTCCTATCAGGTTAAGAAAAGAAGCGATGCCGTCGATATTTTGAAATCCTATATTTAAACTTAACACTCTCTATCTTTTTAAATTGACCTTAATCCGAGATTCCCCTCTCGGATTTTGTGTTGCTTTCATTAAATTTACAGGTAAGACTTGCTAGCTTCAGTAAATATACACAAGTTTTTCAGAATAGAGTGAAATCCGAAAGAAAATAGAAGTAATTTTCATTAAACGCTTCCAATGTGCAAAAAAAGTTGACAAATTTAAATTTTAGGACTACACTAAGTAAGTAAATTTTATTTTAAAGGAGAATTCGTTATGAATTTAACATTTTTAGGCTTATGTATTGCCTGTATGGGCGTATCTGTCGGTGAAGGTTTATTGATGAATGGACTGTTTAAATCAGTAGCACGCCAACCAGATATGCTTTCTGAGTTTCGTAGTTTGATGTTTTTAGGTGTTGCCTTTATTGAAGGAACTTTCTTTGTAACTCTTGTCTTCTCATTTATTATCAAATAAATACATGGAACGAGAAGAAAAGGGAGGATTTTAGATGGAAGAAAGTATTAATCCAATCATCTCTATTGGTCCTGTTATCTTCAATCTGACTATGTTAGCCATGACCTTGTTGATTGTGGGAGTTATTTTTGTCTTTATTTATTGGGCAAGCCGCAATATGACCTTGAAACCCAAAGGAAAGCAAAATGTACTTGAGTATGTCTATGACTTTGTTATTGGATTTACAGAACCTAACATTGGTTCGCGCTACATGAAAGATTACTCACTCTTTTTCCTTTGTTTATTTCTTTTCATGGTGATTGCCAATAACCTTGGCTTAATGACAAAGCTTCAAACGATCGATGGGACTAACTGGTGGAGTTCGCCAACCGCTAATTTACAGTATGACTTAACCTTATCTTTTCTTGTCATTTTGTTGACACATATAGAAAGCGTTCGTCGTCGTGGATTTAAAAAAAGTATAAAATCTTTTATGAGTCCTGTTTTTGTCATACCGATGAATATCTTGGAAGAATTTACAAACTTCTTATCTTTGGCTTTGCGGATTTTTGGGAATATCTTTGCAGGAGAGGTCATGACGAGTTTGTTACTTCTTCTTTCCCACCAAGCTATTTATTGGTATCCAGTAGCCTTTGGAGCTAATTTGGCTTGGACTGCATTTTCTGTCTTTATTTCCTGCATCCAAGCTTATGTCTTTACTCTTTTGACATCTGTGTATTTAGGGAATAAGATTAATATTGAAGAGGAATAGAAAGGAGTAACTGATGCACGTAACAGTAGGTGAATTGATTGGTAATTTTATTTTAATCACTGGCTCTTTTATTCTTTTGCTAGTCTTGATTAAAAAATTTGCATGGTCTAATATTACAGGCATTTTCGAAGAAAGAGCTGAAAAAATCGCTACTGATATTGACAGTGCTGAACAGGCACGTCAAAAAGCAGAAGCCTTAGCTCAGAAACGTGAAGATGAATTGGATGGTAGCCGTAAAGAAGCCAAGACAATCATTGAAAATGCAAAGGAAACAGCTGAGAAAAGTAAGGCTAGTATTTTAGTAGATGCTAAACTAGAAGCAGGACGCTTAAAAGAAAAAGCAAACCAAGAAATTGCTCAAAACAAAGCTGAAGCTTTACAAAGCGTTAAGGGTGAGGTAGCAGATTTGACCATCAGCCTAGCTGGTAAAATCATCTCACAAAACCTTGACGGTCATGCCCATAAAGAACTCATTGATCAGTATATCGATCAGCTAGGAGAAGCTTAATGGACAAGAAAACAGTAAAGGTAATTGAAAAATACAGCATGCCTTTTGTCCAATTGGTACTTGAAAAAGGAGAAGAAGACCGTATCTTTTCAGACTTGACTCAAATCAAGCAAGTTGCTGAAGAAACAGGTCTGCCTTCTTTTTTAAAACAAGTGGCAGTAGACGAGTCGGATAAGGAAAAAATAATTGCTTTTTTCCAAGACTCTGTGTCACCTTTATTACAAAACTTTATCCAGGTTCTGGCCTACAATCACAGAGTAAATCTTTTTTATGATGTGCTTGTAGATTGCTTGGACCGACTTGAAAAAGAAACAAATCGATTTGAAGTGACGATTACTGCTGCTCATCCTCTAACTGATGAACAAAAGAGTCGTTTGCTCCCTTTGATTGAGAAGAAAATGTCTCTGAAAGTAAGGAGTGTAAACGAACAAATCGATGAAAGTCTCATTGGTGGTTTTGTCATTTTTGCCAATCACAAGACAATTGATGTGAGTATTAAACAACAACTTAAAGTTGTTAAAGAAAATTTGAAATAGAAAGTGGTGTTCTTTTGGCAATTAACGCACAAGAAATCAGCGCTTTAATTAAGCAACAAATTGAAAATTTCAAACCCAATTTTGATGTGACTGAAACAGGTGTTGTAACCTATATCGGGGACGGTATCGCGCGTGCTCACGGCCTTGAAAATGCCATGAGTGGAGAGTTGTTGATCTTTGAAAACGGCTCTTATGGTATGGCTCAAAACTTGGAGTCAACAGACGTTGGTATTATCATCCTAGGTGACTTTACAGATATCCGTGAAGGCGATACAATCCGCCGTACAGGGAAAATCATGGAAGTTCCAGTAGGTGAAAGTCTGATTGGTCGTGTTGTGGATCCACTTGGTCGTCCAGTTGACGGTCTTGGAGAAATCCACACTGATAAAACTCGTCCAGTAGAAGCACCAGCTCCTGGTGTTATGCAACGTAAGTCTGTATCAGAACCATTGCAAACTGGTTTGAAAGCTATTGACGCCCTTGTACCGATTGGTCGTGGTCAACGTGAGTTGATTATCGGTGACCGTCAGACAGGGAAAACAACCATTGCGATTGATACAATCTTGAACCAAAAAGGTCAAGATATGATCTGTATCTACGTAGCGATTGGACAAAAAGAATCAACAGTTCGTACGCAAGTAGAAACACTTCGTCAGTACGGTGCCTTGGACTACACAATCGTTGTGACAGCCTCTGCTTCACAACCATCTCCATTGCTCTTCCTAGCTCCTTATGCTGGGGTTGCCATGGCGGAAGAATTTATGTACCAAGGCAAGCATGTTTTGATTGTTTATGATGATTTATCAAAACAAGCGGTAGCTTATCGTGAACTGTCACTCTTGCTTCGTCGTCCTCCAGGTCGTGAAGCCTTCCCAGGGGATGTTTTCTACCTTCACAGCCGTTTGCTTGAGCGCTCAGCTAAAGTTTCTGATGAACTTGGTGGTGGATCAATTACAGCCCTACCATTTATCGAGACACAAGCGGGAGATATCTCTGCCTATATCGCAACCAACGTGATTTCAATCACTGATGGACAAATCTTCCTTGGTGATGGTCTTTTCAATGCGGGTATTCGTCCAGCCATTGATGCGGGTTCATCTGTATCTCGTGTAGGTGGTTCTGCGCAAATCAAAGCCATGAAGAAGGTTGCTGGTACACTTCGTATCGACCTTGCTTCATACCGTGAGTTGGAAGCCTTCACTAAGTTTGGTTCTGACTTGGACGCAGCAACACAGGCTAAGTTGAACCGTGGACGTCGTACAGTTGAAGTCTTGAAACAACCTGTTCACAAACCATTGCCTGTTGAGAAACAAGTAACCATTCTTTATGCTTTGACACATGGTTTCTTGGATACTGTTCCAGTAGATGATATTGTTCGTTTCGAGGAAGAGTTCCATGCCTTCTTTGACGCTCAACATCCAGAGATTTTGGAAACCATTCGTGATACAAAAGACTTGCCAGAAGAAGCAGTCTTGGATGCTGCGATTACAGAGTTTCTCAATCAATCTAGCTTCCAATAAGAATAGAGGTGTCAGATGGCAGTATCTCTAAATGATATTAAAACAAAAATCGCCTCAACAAAAAATACGAGTCAAATCACTAATGCCATGCAAATGGTATCAGCTGCTAAGCTAGGTCGCTCTGAAGAAGCTGCTCGCAACTTTCAAGTTTACGCTCAGAAGGTTCGCAAACTTTTGACAGATATTCTTCATGGGAATGGAGCTGGTGGTTCAACTAATCCCATGTTGATTAGCCGTCCTGTGAAGAAGACAGCCTATATCGTCATCACTTCAGATCGCGGTTTGGTTGGAGGGTATAATTCCTCTATTCTAAAAGCCGTTATGGAGTTGAAGGAAGAATACCATCCAGACGGTAAAGGTTTTGAAATGATCTGTATTGGTGGAATGGGAGCTGATTTCTTTAAGGCTCGTGGTATTCAACCACTTTATGAACTACGTGGCTTGGCAGACCAACCTAGCTTTGATCAAGTTCGTAAGATTATTTCAAAAACTGTTGAAATGTACCAAAATGAACTTTTTGATGAGCTTTATGTTTGTTACAACCACCATGTCAATACCTTGACAAGCCAGATGCGTGTGGAACAAATGCTCCCAATTGTGGATTTGGATCCAAATGAAGCGGATGAAGAATATAGCTTGACTTTTGAATTGGAAACCAGCCGAGAAGAAATTTTGGAGCAGTTGTTGCCTCAATTTGCAGAAAGTATGATTTACGGTGCTATTATCGATGCTAAGACAGCTGAAAATGCTGCTGGTATGACAGCCATGCAAACAGCGACAGATAATGCTAAGAAAGTCATCAATGATTTGACAATTCAGTATAACCGTGCCAGACAGGCGGCGATTACACAAGAAATTACAGAAATTGTAGCAGGAGCTAGTGCCTTAGAATAGGCTCTAGTCCAGCTCGTATGAAAATGAACTTAGGACCTAGTTGAACTAGGAACCGACAGTATCTTATATAGAATAGGAGAAGGAGATGAGTTCAGGTAAAATTGCTCAGGTTATCGGTCCCGTTGTAGACGTCTTGTTTGCAGCAGGGGAAAAACTTCCTGAGATTAACAATGCACTTGTCGTCTACAAAAATGACGAAAGAAAAACAAAAATCGTCCTTGAAGTAGCCTTAGAGTTGGGAGATGGTATGGTCCGTACTATCGCCATGGAATCAACAGATGGGTTGACTCGTGGAATGGAAGTATTGGACACAGGTCGTCCAATCTCTGTACCAGTAGGTAAAGAAACTTTGGGACGTGTCTTCAATGTTTTGGGAGATACCATTGACTTGGAAGCTCCTTTTACAGAAGACGCAGAGCGTCAGCCAATTCATAAAAAAGCTCCAACTTTTGATGAGTTGTCTACCTCTTCTGAAATCCTTGAAACAGGGATCAAGGTTATCGACCTTCTTGCCCCTTACCTTAAAGGTGGTAAAGTTGGACTCTTCGGTGGTGCCGGAGTTGGTAAAACCGTCTTAATCCAAGAATTGATTCACAACATTGCCCAAGAACACGGTGGTATTTCAGTATTTACTGGTGTTGGGGAACGTACTCGTGAGGGGAACGACCTTTACTGGGAAATGAAAGAATCAGGCGTTATCGAGAAAACAGCCATGGTATTTGGTCAGATGAATGAGCCGCCAGGAGCACGTATGCGTGTTGCCCTTACTGGTTTGACAATCGCTGAATACTTCCGTGATGTAGAAGGCCAAGACGTGCTTCTCTTTATCGATAATATCTTCCGTTTCACTCAGGCTGGTTCAGAAGTATCTGCCCTTTTGGGTCGTATGCCATCAGCCGTTGGTTACCAACCAACACTTGCTACGGAAATGGGTCAATTGCAAGAGCGTATTACATCAACTAAGAAGGGATCTGTAACTTCTATCCAAGCTATCTATGTGCCAGCGGATGACTATACTGACCCTGCGCCAGCAACAGCCTTTGCTCACTTAGATTCAACAACCAACTTGGAACGTAAGTTGGTACAATTGGGTATCTACCCAGCTGTTGACCCACTTGCTTCAAGCTCACGTGCCTTGGCACCTGAAATTGTTGGAGAAGAGCACTATGCAGTTGCTGCTGAAGTAAAACGCGTTCTTCAACGTTACCATGAATTGCAAGATATCATTGCTATCCTTGGTATGGATGAGCTTTCTGATGAAGAAAAGACCTTGGTTGCTCGCGCCCGTCGTATCCAGTTCTTCTTGTCACAAAACTTCAACGTTGCGGAACAATTTACTGGTCAGCCAGGTTCTTATGTTCCAGTTGCTGAAACTGTACGTGGCTTTAAGGAAATCCTTGATGGTAAATACGATCACTTGCCAGAAGATGCCTTCCGTGGTGTAGGTTCTATCGAAGATGTGATTGCAAAAGCTGAAAAAATGGGATTTTAAGAGGTGATCTATGGCTCAGTTAACTGTCCAGATCGTGACACCAGATGGCCTCGTCTATGATCACCATGCCAGCTATGTATCGGTTCGAACTCTGGATGGTGAGATGGGGATCTTGCCACGACATGAAAATATGATTGCGGTTTTAGCAGTTGATGAAGTAAAGGTAAAACGTATTGATGACGAAGATCACGTGAACTGGATTGCAGTAAACGGCGGTGTTATTGAAATTGCCAATGATATGATCACAATCGTCGCTGACTCTGCAGAACGTGCTCGTGATATCGATGTCAGTCGTGCAGAACGTGCCAAGCTTCGTGCAGAACGTGCAATTGAAGAAGCACAAGACAAACACTTGATTGACCAAGAACGTCGTGCGAAGATTGCACTGCAACGTGCCATTAACCGTATTAATGTCGGAAATAGACTATAAGAAAAAAATGAACTTGAAAATACCAAGTTCATTTTTTATATGTTTTATTAAGGAGCAAAACGGATGCAGACTGCTTCGGGAATATGGAAGTCATTGGAGAGTTCTGCTAGACGACCATTGTCACAATTACGTTTAAAGACAGTTGCATTGTCAGAGTCTTGGTGGACAGCAATGAGAAATTTTTGGTCAGGTGTCAAATCAAAATCACGTGGGGTTTTACCATGTGTTGGAACGATTTCTAGCAATTCTAAGCTACCATCCGCAAGGATGGTATATACTGCGATAGAATCATGGCCACGGTTAGAAGCGTAGAGGTATTTACCGTCTTTAGAGAGACGAATAGCAGCGGTTCCATTAAAGCCTTCGTAAGCTTCTGGTAAAGTTGAAATCACTTGCATACGTTCAAATTCGCCAACGCCATCGTAGATTAAAACCTCGATAGTACTATTGAGTTCACAAATGAGATAAGCGATTTTATAGTGGTTATGGAAAACGATATGGCGTGAGCCTGCTCCTGGCCGGCTGTGATAGGTATAGAGTTTAGATAATTTCCCTTCTTGATCAAGGTCATAAGTGATGACTTGGTCAGTACCCAAATCACAGGTCACTAGATAGTGGTCAGGTGTTAAATCTGTATAGTGAACATGAGGAGATGCTTGATTCTCATGTGGACCTTGGCCACTGTGTTGATCTACATCACTAAATAAAAGACTACCATCTTCCTGACGTTTATAAACAAGCACCTGTCCTTTGTGGTAGTTGGCTGCATAGACCAAATTACGCTTTTCATCGACAGCAACATAACAGTGGGGGGCTCCCTCCTCAACGACATGATTTAACACAGTCCCGTCAGTTTGATAGGCTGCAATTCCCCCCTTATCGTTTTGACTACCAACGGTGTATAGGTGTTGGTGCTGGTCAAAGGCAAGGTAGGTTGGACTTGGCTCAGCTGCAAAAAGTTCTAGATTTGAAAGCTGACCAGTTTCTGTATCAAAGTCTGCCTTGTAAATCCCTTGGGAAGTACGACGTGTGTAAGTTCCAAAATAAACAGTTTCTTTCATAACTCTACCTCTATAATAAAGATAAGACTATTATATCACAAAAACAAGCCAATTAAAGACATCCAATTAGATGTAAGCACTTTAAAAAAATAATTGATTGTTTTTTTGAAAAATATAATAACATTGAGATTATTTTCCTTACTTTTCTTTTTAAAAGTGCTATAATGAATTCATAAAATGTTTAAAGGAGTCCTTACTATGAAAAAACGAGTTTTTCTAGTAGCTGGTGTAGCTATACTCTCGGCGGCTATGCTAGCAGCGTGTTCAACAGGTGGTAAAGATGCTACTAAACCTGTTACCTATACCTATGTCTTCTCTACAGATCCTACGACTCTGGACTATACAGTTTCTGGAACTGCTAGCACTAAACAAATTACAGGTAATGTTATTGATGGTCTACTTGAAAATGACCAATATGGGAATCTGATTCCATCAGTTGCAGAAGATTGGACTGTTTCAA
Organism: Streptococcus sp. 3109; assembly: GCF_013276905.1. Lineage (NCBI taxonomy): Bacteria > Bacillati > Bacillota > Bacilli > Lactobacillales > Streptococcaceae > Streptococcus > Streptococcus sp. 3109. Next base: position 159,356 of record NZ_VMLY01000006.1, read on the forward strand.
AAGATGGTTTGACCTATACCTATAAAATCCGTCAGGGTGTCAAATGGTATACTAATGAAGGCGAAGAATATGGTGAAGTCAAAGCTCAGGACTTTGTAACTGGTCTGAAGCACGCAGCTGATAAGAAATCACAGGCTCTTTATCTGGTTCAAGACTCAGTTCAAGGTTTGGACGATTATGTCAATGGGAAAACAACAGATTTCTCTACTGTTGGTGTAAAAGCGACAGATGATTATACGGTTGTTTACACTTTGAATCATCCAGAATCTTTTTGGAATTCCAAGACAACAATGGGCGTTCTTGCCCCAATTAGCGAGGACTTTTTGGCTTCTAAAGGAGATGACTTTGGGAAGGCGACTGATGTAACAAGCATTCTTTATAATGGTGCCTATCTCCTCAAGGGCTTGACATCTAAATCTTCTATTGAGATGACCAAAAATCAAAACTATTGGGACAAGCAAAATGTCTTTATTGATGATATTAAATTGTCTTTCTTTGATGGTCAGGATGCCGATTCTCTTGGACGTGGCTTTGATGAAGGACATTATCCAGCGGCACCTCTCTTTAAAAATTCTGCCAATTATGAACGTCTAAAAGAAAAATACAAGGATAATATTGTGTATGGACCACAAAGAGGCGGAACTTACTATATCTCAACTAATATCGATCGTGTAGCTTATAATCATACTGCTAAAACAAGTGATGCGGAAAAATCATCCACTAAAAAGGCTTTGTTGAATAAAGATTTCCGTCAATCCTTGGCTTTTGCGGCAGATCGTACTGCTGCAGTATCTCAAGTATTTGGGGACGAAGTGGCACCTCGTAAATTACGTACAAGTTTTACCCCTCCAACATTTGTCCAAGTTGGAGAGCAGTCATTTGGGCAAGTAGCTAAGGCAGAACTGGATAAGTTAGATGATGTATGGAAAGATGTCAGTCTTGATGATGCACAAGATTCACTTCATAATGTAGACAAGGCTAAAGCTAAATTTGAAGTTGCTAAGAAAACACTTCAAGCCGATGGAGTACAGTTCCCCGTTCATTTAGACCTTCCAGTTTCCTCTACTCAGACAGATTTTATTCGTCAAGCCCAATCTTATAAACAATCCATTGAGGAAGCCTTAGGCTCTGAAAATATAGTGATTGACATTCAACAAATTTCTGATGATGAATTGGGAAATATGACAGTATTTGCAACATCAACTGACAATACTGATTGGGATATCAATGTAAATAGTGGTTGGAGTCCGGATTATGCAGACCCATCAACCTATTTAGATGTATTTGATCCAACATCTGGCCCAACTCTTCTAGGAGCACTTGGTGTAGCACCAGGTACAGATAATCCGGCAATCAAAGCTGTTGGTTTAGATAAGTTTAAAGAGTTAATTACGGATGCTAGTGGTGAGAAAATAGATCTGCAAAAACGTTATTCTAAATATGCTAAAGCTCAAGCTTGGTTAACAGATAGTGCCTTGGTTATTCCTGTACACTCAGATGGTGCCCAAATGCTAATAACGAAGAAAGTTCCAGGTAGCGGTGCAGGTGGTTGGGTAGGTGATAAGACAAGTGAAAACAGCTACAAGTACCAAAAATTACAAGACAAGATTGTCACTTCTAAAGAAATGGATGACTTCCGTAAGAAATTTGCTGATGAAAAAGCCAAATCAAATGCTGATTATCAGAAGAACTTAGACCGTCATATTCAAGACTAATCGAATCTCCTCTTTTGAGGGGATTTTTTATGTCGCTGTCTCCATGTAATACTCAATGAAAATCAAAGAGCAAACTAGGAAGCTAGCCGCAGGCTGTACTTGAGTACGGCAAGGCGAAGCTGACGTGGTTTGAATTTGATTTTCGAAGAGTATAAGCACTTAAAAAAAGAGTTATTTTACTTCAAAAATGGTATAATGAGAGAACGATAGAAAGGAAGTATTTATGGAGCAAAAAGAGAAACATTTTAGCCTATCTTGGTTTTTTAAGTGGTTTTTAGATAACAAGGCCATTACGGTATTTTTAGTAACCTTATTATTGGGATTGAATCTTTTTATTTTAAGTAAGATTAGTTTTCTATTTTCACCTGTTTTAGACTTTTTAGCAGTTGTGATGTTGCCAGTCATTCTATCTGGTTTACTATACTATTTACTGAATCCTATTGTTGATTGGATGGAGAAGCGTAAGGTTAATCGTGTTATAGCTATCACTATTGTCTTTGTTATCATCGCTCTCTTTATCATTTGGGGCTTGGCAGTCGCCATTCCAAATCTGCAACGCCAGGTTTTGACCTTTGCAAGAAACGTTCCTGTTTACTTAGAAGATATAGATAGGATTGTTAATGGCTTGGTAGCCCAGCACCTGCCAGATGATTTCAGACCTCAGTTAGAGCAGGTTTTGACCAATTTTTCTAGTCAGGCTACAGTTTGGGCAAGTAAGGTTTCATCTCAGGCAGTCAACTGGGTGAGTGCCTTTATTAGCGGGGCATCTCAAGTGATTGTTGCCTTGATTATCGTTCCTTTCATGCTCTTTTATCTCTTGCGTGATGGGAAAGGTTTGCGTAACTATTTGACCCAATTTATGCCAAGAAAATTGAAAGAACCTGTTGGACAAGTTTTATCAGATGTGAATCAACAGTTGTCTAACTATGTTCGAGGGCAAGTGACAGTGGCTATTATTGTAGCAGTAATGTTTATGATCTTCTTCAAGATCATTGGTCTACGCTATGCAGTTACGTTGGGTGTTACTGCTGGTATTTTAAATCTGGTTCCTTATCTTGGTAGTTTCCTAGCCATGCTTCCTGCCCTAGTATTGGGTTTGATTGCTGGTCCAATCATGCTTTTGAAAGTAGTGATTGTCTTTATCGTAGAACAAACTATTGAAGGCCGTTTTGTGTCTCCACTGATTTTGGGAAGTCAATTAAACATCCATCCCATTAATGTTCTCTTTGTTTTGTTAACTTCAGGATCTATGTTTGGTATCTGGGGAGTTTTACTTGGTATTCCAGTTTATGCCTCTGCTAAGGTTGTCATTTCAGCCATTTTCGAATGGTATAAGGTAGTCAGTGGTCTATATGAATTAGAGGGCGAGGAAGTCAAGAGTGAACAATAGTCAACAGATGTTACAGGCTTTGGAGGAGCAAGATTTAACCAAGGCTGAGCATTATTTCGCCAAAGCTTTAGAAAATGATTCAAGTGATCTTCTGTATGAGTTGGCAACTTATCTTGAAGGGATTGGTTTCTATCCTCAGGCCAAGGAAATTTACCTGAAAATCGTAGAGGATTTCCCAGAGCTTCATCTTAATCTAGCATCAATCGCTAGCGAGGATGGTCAAATCGAAGAAGCCTTTGCCTATCTTGAGGAAATCCAAGCTGACAGTGACTGGTATGTGTCGGCTTTGCTTCTTAAGGCAGATCTTTACCAGCTGGAAGGTTTGACGGATGTGGCGCGTGAGAAATTGCTGGAGGCTTTGAGTTATTCAGATGATCCTCTCTTGATATTGGGATTAGCAGAGTTGGATAGTGAGTTGGAAAATTACCAAGAGGCCATTCAAGGCTATGCCCAGTTAGATAATCGCTCAATTTATGAGCAAACAGGCATTTCTACCTATCAACGGATTGGCTTTGCCTATGCCCAGTTGGGGAAATTTGAAACGGCTACTGAGTTTTTAGAAAAAGCCCTGGAGTTAGAATACGATGACCTAACAGCTTTTGAGCTGGCCAGTCTTTACTTTGATCGAGAAGAATACCAAAAAGCTGTCCTCTACTTTAAGCAGATCGATACCATTTCTCCTGACTTTGAAGGCTATGAGTATGGCTATAGCCAGGCCTTACATAAGGAACATCAAGTTCAAGAAGCCCTGCGTATCGCTAAGCAAGGCTTGGAGAAAAATCCATTTGAAACTCGTCTCTTGCTGGCTGCTTCACAATTTTCTTATGAATTGCATGATGCAAGTGGGGCAGAAAATTATCTCCTTACTGCAAAAGAAGATGCTGAGGATATGGAAGAAATCTTACTCCGTCTTGCAACTATTTATCTGGAGCAGGAGCGTTATGAGGATATTCTAAACTTACAGAGCGAGGAGCCAGAAAATCTCTTGACCAAGTGGATGATTGCTCGTTCCTATCAAGAAATGGATGATTTGGATACTGCTCATGAGCTTTACCAAGAGTTGGCAGGAGATTTAAAGGACAATCCAGAATTTCTGGAACACTATATCTATCTCTTGCGTGAATTGGGACATTTTGAAGAAGCAAAAGTCAATGTGCAAGCTTACTTAAAACTGGTTCCAGATGATGTGCAAATGCAAGAACTGTTTGAGAGATTGTAAGAATGTTTAAACATATAGAACTGTAGTTTATCTCTTTTGATAGCTACGGTTTTTATTTGTATATGATAGAATTTTTTTACAAAAATGGTTGGTTATTTTGTTTATTCATGCTATAATAGGAACAATTACTTTTAGGAGGTGCAGTATGTCTTATTTATTTGAGATATTACCGAGTTTACTGAATGGTGCGAGCACGACTGTACAGGTCTTTGCACTGGTCTTGCTATTTTCGATTCCTTTGGGCGTTTTGATTGCCTTTGCCTTGCAAGTCCATTGGAAGCCCCTCCATTATCTGATTAACATTTACATCTGGGTTATGCGAGGAACCCCCTTACTCTTGCAATTGATATTTATTTATTATGTGCTCCCAAGTATTGGGATTCGTCTGGATCGCCTTCCTGCTGCCATTATTGCCTTTGTTCTCAACTATGCAGCTTACTTTGCAGAAATTTTCCGTGGGGGAATTGACACTATTCCAGGAGGACAGTATGAGGCTGCCAAGGTCTTGAAGTTTAGCCCTTTTGACACAGTGCGCTATATTATCTTGCCCCAAGTGACCAAGATCGTGCTTCCTAGTGTCTTTAATGAAGTTATGAGTTTGGTCAAGGATACTTCTTTGGTCTATGCTCTCGGAATTTCAGACCTTATCTTGGCTAGTCGAACAGCTGCCAACCGTGATGCTAGTCTAGTTCCTATGTTCTTGGCAGGTGCCATTTACTTGATTTTGATTGGGATTGTGACAATTATTTCCAAAAAAGTTGAGAAGAAGTATAGTTATTATAGATAGGAGGCTGCCATGTTAGAATTACGAAATATCAATAAGAAATTTGGAGACAAACAAATCCTGTCTAATTTCAGTCTAAGTATTCCTGAAAAGCAAATCCTGGCTATCGTTGGACCTTCTGGTGGAGGTAAGACGACCCTCTTACGTATGCTTGCGGGTCTTGAAACCATTGATTCAGGGCAAATCTTTTATAATGGACAACCTTTAGAGCTGGATGAATTGCAGAAGCGAAACCTACTGGGATTTGTCTTCCAAGATTTTCAACTGTTCCCTCATTTATCAGTTCTGGACAATTTGACCTTATCGCCTGTGAAGACCATGGGAATGAAGCAGGAAGAGGCTGAGAAGAAGGCGCGTGGTCTCTTGGCACAATTAGGACTAGGAGGACACGCAGATGCCTATCCCTTCTCACTATCTGGTGGGCAAAAGCAGCGGGTGGCTTTGGCGCGTGCTATGATGATTGACCCAGAAATCATTGGCTACGATGAACCAACTTCTGCCCTAGATCCAGAATTGCGCTTGGAAGTGGAGAAGCTAATCTTGCAAAATAGGGAACTTGGTATGACACAGATTGTGGTTACCCACGATTTGCAGTTTGCTGAAAATATCGCAGATCAGATTCTCAAGGTTGAGCCTAAGTAGGAGGTGTCGATGACTAATAAGAAAATTGTTTTAGTATTGTTTTCTCTCCTGACTCTCTTTTTAACAGCTTGTACTCAGAAGGCTAGTGATCCAAAGCAAGATAACTGGGATAAGTATCAAGAGCAAGGCAATATAACCATTGGTTTTGACAATACCTTTGTACCCATGGGTTTTGAAGAAAAGAATGGCCAATATACGGGCTTTGATATTGACTTAGCACAAGCAGTTTCTGAAAAATTAGGTTTTAAGGTGCAATTTCAGCCAATTGACTGGGATATGAAGGAGACGGAACTGCAAAATGGAACTATAGATGCCATCTGGAATGGCTATTCTGCCACTGATGAACGCCGAGAGAAGGTTGCCTTTAGCATTCCATATATGGAAAATCAGCAAGTTCTGGTTGCGAAGAAAAGCCAGCAAATTCATTCAGTAGAGGATATGAAGGATAAGATCTTGGGTGCCCAAGCTGGTTCCTCTGGTTATTTAGACTTCGAAGCCCAGCCAGATTTACTGAAAAATCGTGTCAAAGACCAGAAGGCTAATCAGTACCAGAGTTTTAATGAGGCCTTGATTGATTTGAAAAATGACCGGATTGATGCTCTGTTAATTGACCGAGTGTATGCCAATTATTATCTTCAGTCTGAAGGGATATTAAATGACTATAATGTTTTTTCAGCAGGATTTGAAAGTGAATCTTTTGCGGTCGGAGTTAGACCAGCTGATAAAAGATTATTAACAGCATTAAACCAGGCCTTAATCGAACTATACCAAGAAGGAAAGTTCCAAGAAATTAGCCAAAAATGGTTTGGAGAAGATGTAGCAACCAAAGAAGTAAAAGAAGGACAGTAAGATAAAATAGTGGCTGAGACTGCGTTTTGATTAGCAAAACGTAGTTTTTTTGTTATCTAGGAAAACGATAATAGCGATTGAATCTGGATAATTGAATATGGAATAGCCCACTGTGATTTCTAAACCATTGTTAAAAATTGATTTGACTTTCAAAATTAAAATGTTCTGTAATGAAATGCTGATGCAACTGTTTTAGGAACAATAAAACGCATAATATCAAGGTTTTTGCACCTTATATTATGCGTTTTTGTGATTGTTAGCTGATTTTTTACAATCCAGCAAAGTCCTTGATTTCTTGTGCTGACATTGAAGAGTCGCAACGGACGTTGATTTGTCCATCTGCAATGTGAACAAATCCTGGTACAGTTGGGATTCCATAGCGTGAGCGGAATGCTTGCAACTCATTGAGTTGGCTTGGTTCTTCACTATTGATGAAGTAGATGTGAGCTTTGGTTTCAGCTACGACACCTGCCAAGGTACCAGCAAATTTACGGCAGTAAGGGCAAGTTTTGCGACCGATAAAGAAGGTTGCAGTTTCTTTTTTATCAAGAGCTTCTTGCGCACGCGCAACTGTAGTGACTTCAAGGTCTTTGATATTATCTAAAAATTGTTCCATGAGATTACCTCGCTTTCATTGATAAGTCTAGTATGCCATAAAGTTTCTAAAATTGCTTAGATTTGATACGAAAAAAAGATGAGATTGGTTAGTCTCATCTTTTATAGGACTTTATTTTACAAAAGCATTGATTTCTGCTTCGATATTAGCAATCTTGGCTTGTGATTCTTCGTTTGTTTCCCCTACAACTGCAATGTAGAACTTGATTTTTGGTTCTGTCCCTGAAGGGCGAACGGCAATCCATGAACCGTCAGCAAGTGTGTATTTCAACACATCACTTGGAGGAGTTGTCAAGTTTGTAACAGTACCGTCAGCAGCAGTAGCTGTTTGAGCTTTGAAGTCTTCTACGACAGTGATAGCTGTTGCATTCCATTCTTTTGGAGCATTGTTGCGGAATTTAGCCATAATTGCTTTGATTTGTTCAGCACCATCCACACCTGAAAGGGTAACAGAGATAGTTTTTTCTGCGTAGTAACCGTACTCTTTGTAGATTTCTTCGATACCGTCAGCAAGTGTCAAACCGCGTGAACGGTAGTAGGCAGCAAGTTCAGCAACGACTAGAACGGCTTGGATAGCATCTTTATCACGTACGAATGGTTTAATCAAGTAACCGAAGCTTTCTTCAAATCCCATCATGTAAGTGTGATTGTGTTTTTCTTCGAATTCTTGGATTTTCTCAGCGATAAATTTGAAACCTGTCAAAACGTTGAACATGGTTGCGCCGTAGCTTTCAGCAATCTTCGTTACCAAGTCAGTTGATACAATCGATTTGCAAAGGGCTGCATTTTCAGGAAGAGTTCCAGCGTTTTTGTGGGCTTCCAAGATGTATTTAGCCATGATAGCGCCGATTTGGTTACCTGAAAGGTTGAGGTAGCTACCATCTTTTTGAAGAACTTCAACACCAACACGGTCAGCGTCTGGGTCAGTTGCGACAAGAACATCTGCACCAACTTGACGACCAAGTTCTTCAGCAAGGGCAAAGGCTGCTTGGCTTTCTGGGTTTGGAGATTTTACAGTTGAGAAGTCTGGGTCAGCAGTTGCTTGAGCTTCTACGACTTGAACAGAGTCAAATCCTGCTTGGGCAAGAGCACGACGAGCCAACATTTCCCCAGTACCATGAAGTGGTGTGTAGACAATCTTCATGTCTTTACCAAATTCTTCAATCAAGGCTGGGTTGATGTTTACGTCCTTAACTTCTTTAAGGTATTCTACGTCAACAGCTTCGCCGATAACTTCAATCAAGCCCGAAGCTTTTTCAGCCTCCACATCAGCAACTTCAACTGCAAATGGGTTTTCGATTGCACGGATATAAGTAGTCAAAGCGTCCGCATCGTGTGGAGGCATTTGTCCACCGTCTTCACCGTAAACCTTGTAACCGTTAAATGGTGCAGGGTTATGGCTGGCTGTGACCATGATACCCGCGAAACAGTTGAGGTGACGAACTGCAAATGATAATTCTGGAGTTGGACGAAGGCTTTCAAATACGTAAGATTTGATGCCGTGTTTGGCAAGAACTGCCGCAGATTCAAAGGCAAACTCTGGTGAGAAGTGACGGCTATCGTAGGCGATTGCGACACCACGTTCTTTTTCGTTTCCACCTTTTGACTCAATCAAACGAGCCAATCCTTCAGTAGCTTGACGAACAACGTAGATGTTGATGCGATTTGTACCAGCACCAATCAAGCCACGCATCCCTGCAGTACCAAATTCAAGATTTGTATAGAAGGCATCTTCCTTAGTTTTTTCGTCCATATTTTCTAAATCTTGACGAAGGTAGTCGGGAAGCTCCGCAAAATCAACCCATTTCTGGTAATTTTCTTGGTAAGACATTCAAATTCTCCTTTATTTTTAAAACATTTAATCAGTTTGATTATATCATTTTTTTTAGTTTTAGTAAAACCTTATCTGCTTCTAAAATCTCTTCAAACCAGGTCAGATTGAATTTGGGGTTTATATGATGTTGAGTCTAGGAAAAATTCAATCTCAGTAAAAAAGTAAGTCTTCTCATAATAAAACATTGATACCAAACGTTTTATTATGAGAAGACTTTTACCCAGCATCTTTAATCTGTGATTAGACGTTTAGTTCTAAGAATGCCATCTTTACTAGATGGTTTTCTTGACCGTTATTGGTGATAATCTTCCAGCAAGGCTTCAAACTCAGATACTGACATACCCAGCTGTTGGCTGGCAAATTCAGTGCTTAATACATGTTGGCGAACTAGATTTGCTAACATAGCGAAACCGCCTTCTGCACGCCCTCTCTCCAACCCTTTCTCCTCAGCTTGTTCCAAAGCATAGTCCTGTGCTAACAAGGCTTGTTCTTCACGCATACGTAGTTGACTAAACATCTTCCTGTCCTCCTCGGACCAGCTCTTATAGTCCAGCAGTTGGTCTGCCTGGCTGATGGCTCGCTCTGGTTGTTGGGTAAAGGGCTTGTTGCCGAAAAACTCCAACCACGGCTTGCGAACCTCGTCTTTGCTGGTTTCTCTATATTTTTTAAGTTCTAAGAAAGCCATCTTAACCAGATGTTTTTCTTGACCGTTATTTGTGATGGTTAAGACTTCACCTGTCGTGTCCTCGCGCATGCTAAAGCTATGAAAAGCTAAGTCATCTGAGAAGTAGTTGCTGTCCACAATTGCGATAGCGTATACTGGTGCGATGTGTTTATAGCTCTGGTGTGTATCACCTTCTCGTTGGCGAATTTTTTCAAGGTTTTGATTGACCTGACTGCACAGGTAAGCCCACAGGCGATTGATGAAAAAATTCTGATGATGCACCTGAATCTCAATGATAACTTGAGTGCCATTGTCCAACTCCGCTAACACATCTATACTGGTATAGAAATCCTGCGCCGAGTAGGGCAGGGAAGGCAAGACATGAATGTTACTTCCCTCCAAAATGGTCACATTTTTGGCTGGTAAATCCAGCATATCGCGAATAAATTGACAAGTGATTTCTGGATTACTAAAAATCTTTTTAGCAACCAAGTCATTAGTTGGGCTAATGCCCGGATGACGTAAGGTCATATTCTTTCTCCTTTCATTATAGCACATTTTTTAATCTAATTTGCTAGATTCTATGCTTCTATCTATTTATTCGGAAAAGAAAGGGAAAAGTTCAAACTTTCCTGAAAATAGCAATACATTAAGTAAAAAAAGATAGCCAAACTCTTTCTATCAAGAAATTTAGCTATCTTTTTTAGGTTGTTTTAAGATTGCATAACGCTTACAGATTTCTCACTTATGTTCTTCCAGCAGTGCCTCAAACTCAGCCACAGTCATGCCTAATTGCTGGCTGGCTACCTCAGAAGTCAGAAGACCTTGGCGGACCATATCTAGGAAGGCAAAAAGTTTTCCACGTTCAAGTCCTTGTTCTAAACCTTTTTCGATGCCCTGTTCAATCCCCTCTGCGCGACCACGCTCCAAGCCCTTTTCCTCAGCTTGTTCCAAAGCATAGTCCTGTGCTAACAATGCCTGTTCTTCTCGCATACGTAGTTGACTAAACATTTTCCTGTCCTCCTCGGACCAGCTCTTGTAGTCCAGCAGTTGGTCTGCCTGGCTGATGGCTCGCTCTGGTTGTTGGGTAAAGGGTTTATTCCCAAAAAACTCCAACCAGGGCTTGCGAACCTTGTCTTTGCTGGTTTCTCTATATTTTTTTAGTTCTAAGAAAGCCATCTTAACCAGATGATGTTCCTGTCCGTTATTGGTAATGGTTAAAACCTCACCTGTCGTGTCCTCTCGCATACTAAAGCTATGAAAAGCCAAGTCATCTGAGAAGTAGTTGCTGTCCACAATTGCAATGGCGTAAACAGGAGCGATATGCTTGTAACTCTGGTGGGTGTCACCTTCACGTTGACGAATTTTTTCTAGATTTTGATTGACCTGACTGCACAGATAAGCCCATAAACGATTAATGAAAAAATTCTGATGATGTACCTGAATCTCAATAATTACTTGAGTACCGTTGTCCAACTCCGCCAAGACGTCTATACTAGTGTAAAAATCCTGAACTGAGTAAGGCATGGAAGGCAAGACGTGAATATTGCTTCCCTCTAAAATGGTCACATTTTTGGCTGGCAAGTCCAGCATATCGCGAATAAATTGACAAGTGATTTCTGGATTGCTAAAAATCTTCTTAGCAACCAAATCGTTAGTTGGGCTAATGCCCGGATGTCTTAGAATCATCCTTTTCCTCCTTTTATTATAGCACATTTTTTAATCTAGGTTTGCTAGATTCTCTGCTTCTATCTATTTATTCGGAAAAGAAAGTGAAAAGTTCAAACTTTCCTAACAAAAAAGATAGCCAAACTCTTTACATCAAGAAATTTAGCTATCCTTTTTAGTTGTTTTTGTATCGTGTAATATTTACAGATTTCTCACTTATGTTCTTTCAACAGTGCCTCAAACTCCGCCACAGTCATACCCAGCTGTTGGCTGGCAAATTCAGTGCTTAATACATGTTGGCGAACTAGATTTGCTAACATTGCGAAACCGCCTTCAGCTCGCCCACGCTCTAGTCCCCGCTCCAAACCCTTTTCTTCAGCTTGTTCCAAGGCATAGTCCTGCGCTAACAAGGCTTGTTCTTCGCGCATACGTAGTTGACTAAACATTTTCCTGTCCTCCTCGGACCAGCTTTTATAGTCCAGCAGTTGGTCTGCTTGGCTGATGGCTCGCTCGGGTTCTTGGGTAAAGGGTTTGTTCCCGAAAAACTCCAACCACGGCTTGCGAACCTCGTCTTTGCTGGTTTCTCTGTATTTTTTTAATTCCAAGAATGCCATCTTGACCAGATGGTTTTCTTGTCCATTGTTTGTGATGGTTAATACCTCACCTGTCGTGTCCTCGCGCATGCTGAAACTGTGGAAAGCTAGATCATCTTGGAAATAATTACTATCCACAATTGCAATAGCGTAAACAGGTGCTATGTGTTTGTAGCTTTGGTGGGTATCACCTTCACGCTGGCGAATTTTTTCAAGATTTTGATTGACCTGACTGCACAGGTAAGCCCACAGGCGATTGATGAAAAAATTCTGATGATGTACCTGAATCTCAATGATAACTTGGGTTCCATTGTCCAACTCCGCCAAGACGTCTATACTGGTATAGAAATCCTGCGCCGAGTAGGGCAGGGAAGGCAAGACGTGAATATTACTTCCCTCCAAAATGGTCACATTTTTTGCTGGCAAGTCCAGCATATCGCGGATAAATTGACAAGTGATTTCTGGATTGCTAAAGATTTTCTTAGCAACCAAATCGTTAGTTGGGCTGATGCCCGGATGACGTACAGTCATATTTCTTCTCCTTTCATTATAGCACATTTTTTAATCTAGGCTCACTAGATTCACTGCTTCTATCTATTTATTCGGAAAAAGTAGAAAAAGAGTAGAAAAAATGTCAAATTGTCTCATTTTTTAAAGAAATAAGTGTAAAAGTTAATGGAAATCTAAAAGCAAGCTGGAAAGGTCTCAAAGCACGGCGCTGAGCTTGCTGATAGGAGGAAGTAAGTCCATAAGATGCACACGACAAGGCAAGGATGATGAGGCTTCATCTTTGGTGTTGGCTTACTGATGATGGACTTCTAACCTAGCTTTGGTCTTAGTAAAAAGAGTCGTCTTTCCATTCAAAAAATTTGAAGTTTCAAGCCGACTGGTGTATAATATATTCATGAATTGTATTCTATTATATAGGAAGTAATAGGGCACAATATATATATATATATATATATATATATATATGGAGTGTAAGAATGAATCATCCAGAAAAACAATTAAAATACAGTATACGGAAAGTGAGTGTCGGTGCAGCTAGTGTTGTCATTGGGGCGCTCTATCTTTTGATGGGAGCTGGGATTGCTCATGCTGAGGGCGTGGAGTCAGCGAGGGAAACTGAGAGGGCAGCAAACCCGACAGATCCAGAACAGTCTGGAAATGGAAAGACAGGAAACAAGCCTGACCTCAGCAATACAGATGCAGCAGCAAATACCTATAATGCTCCCGTAGCTGAAAATCCGCTAGTAGCTCCAGAAGCTGCCAAACCTCGTCGGACTAAAAGAGCGTTACCTGATGGGGATGCAAGTAATCCATCGAGTGGAGCTACAGGAACTGAATCAGGAGAGAACCAGCCAACAGGTGAAAATTCACCTGTACTGGATGCCAATCGTAAAGGTGAGACAGTAAAAGACTATCAGCCTGGGGTACATGTACCTACAGATGGAGAAAAGGGTTCGGATGATAAGAATGCCCACTTAACATTTGATACTCCTGGTAAGAATGCTACAGTTGAGTACATGTACAAAATCATCCAAAATATGCCGGATGACTTCCAAAACAACGAGCGTTCATACTTGAGAAATATGAACACCCTTGGGGATGCACTGAGATTTAAAGACGGAAAAGTCGTTAAAGATGAAGATGGCGAGAAACTACAAGATGGTGAAATTCGTGAAATTAACGAGTTCGGTGGTTGGAAAGCTATAGACGGTGGAACATTCGCCATCGGTAAGAAAAATGCTCAAGGGTATTTCACTGGTTGGTACTATAAAAAGGGTTCAACCACAGAAAAAGAGCAAGGCGGGATGCTTGGTTCTGATGCACTTGACCGAGTCTACCTTCACGAGCAAGCATTAGACCGTCGCTTCAAATATATGTTAATGCTTGCTAAAGGACGTACTATCGCCAATAGAACTGATACAGCACAAGATGGATCTACGTTTGAAATAAAGACAGAGAAAAGAACTGGGAATACTCTTGATAAATTACCTGTAAAAGAGAAGGAAGATATTCTCCAACATTCTCCAAATATTGAGGGATTCAATGGAATAGAAAAAACCTTCACTGCCTTTTCTACCAAATATGGAAGTCGCTTGAAAATCGACTTTGTAACAGGGTATATCTCAGACTATGAAGGGTCAAAAGGGACCTATCGTATTGTTGTTAAAGCTATTAAAAAGGATAAGAATGATACTTCAAAAGAAGTGGAAGAGACCATCTATGACCACACTATCAACCGAATTGACGGAGTAGTAGAGAACGAAGAACGTTACAGCCAAGGTGTGGATTTAAGTGAGGTTAATAGATTAATTAAAAAGCTTTTAAAGATCGAGTACGATAACAAAGTCAATACTCTTGCAGCTGAAAAATATAAGAAAAAATATCCAGATGAAAGAAGACCAAATAAAGACAAACTAGCAGCTTTGAAAGAGGAAGTAAAACAAGAACTCGCTAAAAATGGAGATGCTATAGTTGAGTTGCCAGTAGATAAGGATAAATTAAATGAAAAAACCTTCAAAAAGGAGACTGGTTTTAAAGAAACGTTTACTAGATATGGAAATGATTTAAATAATCATTTAAAAAATATGACGGATAGTGAGGTTCAAAAAAACTCTCCAACATGGAATAATTATTCTACGGAAAAAAATGCAGATGGAACAATAAAAAGTAAAGACCCAGATCGTGTCTATAAATTATTAGATTTTGTATTGCCGACTGCGAAAAAAATTATCTATCATGGAGATACAGACCAATTAGAACTCCAAACGGATCCAGAAAAAGTGAAGAATCATCGTGAAGAGCTTGCAGCTAGACTGAAAACAAAAGAAGCTAGCTTAGCAAGCAGTACGAATGAAGAGGAAAAAACTAAACTTAAAAAAGAAATCTCTGCCTTAAAATCAGCCCTTGGATCTACAAACGCCTACACTTACCTGGAAGCAAGAAACGGTAGTCAAGAAGCAAAAATCCTTGGATCACACATGGAAGCGGAAGTGCAACCTGATGCAAGTCAACTAACAGAAGCTGACTACAATAGAATAAAGACCAATGAACTTGCTGCGAAGGAAAAAGATGGTCTTTCAAAATTCACTGCCTATTTTGTTGAAAAAGAAAACGTTATACGTAATAATGTAATTTCTGATGAGGAATTATCAGAAAAAATTCATGCGGAAATTGGTGGAGATAATGACAAACTAGGTAAAGGTGGATACTTCTCAACAGGAGATATTCCATTAGGTAAAGACGTTGTAGCCTATAAAGTGCAAGTGTTTGCGGAAAATGAAAAACGTGTTGGTGTTAACAAGCAAAGTCCAAGACTTCAATATAACTTACCAATCCTAGCCGATTTCTCAGTAATCCAAGATACCGTAGAACCGTCTAAAGAAGTAGCCAAACGAATCATTGATAAACAGGTGGAAGATAAAAAAATTCCACCAGAAGAAGGGAAAAAACTCAAAGGAAAAATCGATGAAAGTAAGAAAACATCGGAAGTTAGAAAAGCTATCTCTGGTAATGTAAAGGTCAAGTATGTCGATGAACAGGGACAAGATATACCACTATCTGAAGAAGACGCTAAAAAAGTCGGAGAAAAATCTGATAATGGTACCTACTTCGTAGAAAAAGAAGCCCTTATTGGGTCAAGCTACGATGTAACAAGTAAGAAATTACGTGGGATTAACACAGGTGAGAAAAAATACCGCCTTAAAAGATCGTTAAATGATGGATTATATGCAGGATCAGAGGCTGTTACAGGCTCAGTGACTTCAACTGATAAGATTGTAACCTTTGTCTACGAAGAAGGGGAGCCAGCCAAAGCAAAAGCAGTTGTTCATGTGAAGAAGCAACAAGAAGCAGGAGACCCTGTCGAATTAGTTGACCATAAGCTAAATCTTGAAACAGAAGTAGGCGAAGAATTCCCATCAAAATCTGTAGAAGACAAAGTAAAAGAGTTGCAAAACTTAGGATATGAAATCGTCGATAATACCTTTACAAAGGGAATTCCTGATTCAAGAAAAGGAGACGACAAAGAGGATAAAGACGGAGAAGAGCCAACGCAGTCTTATACGATTACTGTAAGAGAAAAAGTGGAAACAGTAACAGAGCCGAAAAATCCAAACGATCCAGTAGATCCGAATAACGGAGAAGGACCAAAATGGCCAGAAACAGGACTAAAAGAATCTGATCTTAAAAAAGAAGTAACAAGAACAATTACTTACGTTAAGAAAGAAACACCAGACGGACAAGAAGAGCCAAGTGGAGTAGAAAATAAGGTAGATAAAGTTCTATTCAAACGTACTGCAACATATAACTTGGTTACTAAAAAAATCACTTATGGGGAATGGACGGCAACTACGGATGAAAGCCATCCAGCAAGTCAATTACCAGCAGTCGATACACCATTAAAAACTGGCTATGTAGCGGATATTAAACAAGTAGAAGGGCAAGATGCTCCAAAACCTACTGAGACTGGTGAAGTAACAAACATTGAGAAAAAAGTTGTTTATACTAAGTTAGGATCATGGGTACCGAAAATACCAGGAAAAGATTCAACACCAATTCCATATCCAAACGATCCAAAAGATCCAACAAAACCTAAATATCCAGATTATCCAAAAACACCGGAAAATCCGGATGGAACACCAAACCCTCAACCTGAGAACCCAGGAGGAAATAACACTCCCGGTGGAGGCAATGAGACCCCAGGTGGTGAAACTCCAGGAACTCCTGAAAAACCAAAAACTCCAGAATTGCCGGTAATTCCATACGAACCAGGATACACACCAAAAATTGGTGAAACACCGTTAGAACCAGTTGATCCAAAAGATCCTAAAAAAGGATACAAGGTACCAGAAATACCAAAGGATCCTCAAAATAATACTATAATTGAGTACAAACCAAATCCACAAAAAATTCTTATCAAAGTTGTAAACGTCACAACTGGAGAAGAAGTAGAATTACCTAAAGAAAAACTTGAATTCAATGGCGTTTCTGATCAAGTAGTAACAACAGAAGATAGGGAAAAAGTTGATAATAAAATTGCATCTTTAAAACAACGAGGATATATCGTATCAACGAAGAACCCTATATCAGAAACAACTAAATATGATACAAAGGACGATTCTACAGAACCAACACAAATTTACAAAATTGTAGTAAATGAACTTATATCAAAAGATAAAGAAATTATACCAGTAACACGTACAATTAAATACGTTCAAATCGATGTTAAAGACGGAAAAGAAGTCAAAACAGAACTTAATACAGAAAAAATCAAAACAAAAGTAGATAAAGTTGAATTTTCAAGAGATGCATCTACTAGTTTGACAACATATATAACAAAATTTGGCAATTGGGATACTGAAACAAAAGAGTTATCAAAAGTTAATACACCTGTATTAGATGGATACCTTGCAAGTGTCGCTTCTGTAGAAAATAAATCTGTTTCACCTGATACAGAATCATATGAGGTGACAGTTGAATACAGAAAAATCGGTTCATGGGTGCCAAAAGTACCAGGAAAAGAAGAACCAACACCAATTCCGTATCCAAATGATCCAGATGATCCAACTAAGCCTAAAACTCCAGATTATCCAACCGCTCCGCCACAACCAGGTCAACCAGTACCGAAAGTGCCAGTGATTCCATACGTTCCAGGCTATACACCTAAGACACCAAACGGAACTCCATTAGTACCTATAGATCCGGAACATCCAGAAAAAGGATATAAGGTGCCACCAGTTCCAGAAACGCCAGATGATCCTAAGATGGATACACCAATCAAGTATACACCAGATGGACAAAGAGCTATTGTCAAATTTGTTGTCGTAGGCGAAGATGGAAAAGAAACGGAGCTTGTTGCTTCAAGGATGTCGCTGACAGGTAAAACTGGAGAGGAAATCCCAACAGAAAACTTTAATGATACATTGAAGAAACTAACAGGTGACCCAGTTAATAATGGTGACTACGAGTTAGTAGACAATCCTCTAAAAGATGGAGCAACATTTGATAACGTAAAAGATGAAGAAGGAAAAGATCCGTCTCAAGTCTTTGTTGTGAAGTTACGTCAAATCTATGTTATTCCACCGACACCGAGAATTGTCGAACGTCCAAGCGGTAATACTGTAGAAGTTGACGTGCCAAATAAAGATGCCGATACTTTATCTATTACATTTACAAAACGAAACAGTACTGAAAAAGAAACTATCGTTACGAAGAAAGATAAAGATGGTACGTGGAAAATTGAAAAATCTCCAGTTGGAGTGACTATCAATCCGACGAATGGTCGTGTTTACATTCCAAGTGAACAAGTTCAACCGAAGACATGGGTAGATACGCAAACAAAACATAAGTACAAACAAAGTAAGATTGTTAGCGTTATGCCGAATATTCTTGATGTACCTAAATTTGAAGGAACAACAGAATGGATTGACGTAAATGGAAATGTCTTAAGACCAACTGAAAATGGTTTCCATGAAAAAGGTCGAATTGCAAATCATGTTTGGTTGGAAAGTCGTTTGGAAGGAAATAAAGTCACACATATTTTCTTTGCAGGTTCTCCATCTGTAGACAAGCCAGAATATAAAATTACAGTCTGGTTTGATAAAGATGGTAATCCACTTAAACCAGATCAACCAGGTACTCATGAAGCTGGAAATATTCCAGGATACAGATATATTACAACTGTAACGGAGGATGGTATTACGATTCATCGATTTGAAAAGATACCGCCAGTTCTTCCTAACGAACCAATTCCAGATAGGCCTGAGGAGCCAAACCCACAACCAAATCCAGAGCATCCAAGTGTTCCTACTCCAAGCCCAGAACTACCAAATCAAGAGACTCCAATACCAGAGCCAACTCCAGAACCAGATACTCCAAGACCTGAAACTCCAGTGAGTCCAGATCCAGAAGCTCCGACTTATGAGACAGGTAAGAGAGAGGAGTTGCCAAATACAGGTACAGAGGCTAATGCTGGCTTAGCTGGGGCAGGATTATTGACCTTGTTAGCTGGTTTGGGACTAGGATTCTTCAAGAAGAAGGAAGAAGATGAATCCGAATAATATAAAAACGTTGCTTCTTGCCAAAAGTTGGATGAGTTACCTGGCTTTTGGCTCGGAGTCAACAATCTATAAACTAAAATAAAAGTAAAATTGAGGAAAATATGTCAAGACAATCAACTAAGAATAAAAAATACGCTTTACGCAAAATCGGAAAAGTTTTCGGTTCCTGTGTAGTGGCTACTATCATTACCCTAGGTGGTGCTGCAATAATGGCACCAAATGTTACAGTTTATGCTTCAGATACTATTGCAGACCCCGGAGAGAATAATATTGAAAATTTCGCATCTAATGATGATGGTTATGAAGTTATTATTCCAAAAGGTAAGAAATACGTTCGAAATGATGAGATTGAAAGTCACACACCTGTCCTTAAAGAGGAAGGGTATAATGGGCGAAGTTTTATTTTACCTAAAGAGGGAGAGGAGGATTATTTTTTTGATCATCCAATGTCAAAGTTGTTTACAAAATTGTATGACAAAGATGGAGATGATACTGTTGATGATGAATACAAAAATCCAGAACCTGTAGATAATAGCCATGCTGGGGAAACAATTGACGGCAAAACTGTCCCATATAGAAGTGAAATAGATCCTAAATATCCTCATGTGGTTGACTCAGGGTTAACTGGTGATGGTCTAAACAATCCAGGTGTGTGGAAATACAATCCAGATGGAAAATATGAAGCTAGTGATGGGCAAATTGATGAGCAAGACACTATAGTTGTTGCTCGTAAACCTATTAGGGTTGATGAGAATGCTGATGACAACGTTGTTAATGAAGACGGCTCAGTAGTATTATCGTCTCACTATAGAATCCAAGTAAACGAAGGAGAAAATGCTGATAAAAAAGACGATGTTTACGAAGTCGGAACAAAACCGAAAGTTGTAGAAACACCAATTGATTACCCAACACGTTATGAAAAAGATGATGAATCACCTAAAGGTAAAGAAACAGAAGTAACGCCAGGTGTAAATGGTAAAACAGTTACGACAACAACCTATGAAGTGGATCCTAATACAGGTAAAGTGACTGAAAATCCATCAACGTCAGAAACAACACCCCCTGTTACAAGAGTTGTGAAAATCGGTGCCCAACCTAAGGTTGAAGAAACACCAATTGATTACCCAACACGTTATGAAAAAGATGATGAATCACCTAAAGGTAAAGAAACAGAAGTAACGCCAGGTGTAAATGGTAAAACAGTTACGACAACAACCTATGAAGTGGATCCTAATACAGGTAAAGTGACTGAAAATCCATCAACGTCAGAAACAACACCCCCTGTTACAAGAGTTGTGAAAATCGGTGCCCAACCTAAGGTTGAAGAAACACCAATTCCATTCCCAACTCGTTATGAGGATGACAACTCAATTCCAGAAGGGGAAGAGAGAGAAGTTACAGCTGGTGTCAATGGTGAAACAGTTAAGACTACAACCTACGCAATCAACCCTGATACAGGTGAAGTGACTGCAAATGAACCAACAAGTGAAACTACAAACCCAGTTACACGTGTTGTAAAACGTGGTACACAACCAAAACCAGGGGAAACACCAGAGACTCCACAACCTGAACAACCAACCGCTCCTGAGGAAGCACCAGCTCAACCAGGACAGCCATCTGAGCCTGCAGACCAACCAAATCTTAAGGTAGCTCCGCCGACTATCGCTATTGTGGAAGAAGCGAATAAAGCAAGCATCGAAGTAAAAGCTCCTAAGAAAGATGCGGATACGGTCAAAATCACTTATCCTAAGAGTGATGGTTCTGGTGAGGAAGTTCTCACTCTTACCAAGCAACCTACTGGTGAATGGACTTTAGACAAACAACCTGAAAATGTTACATTAGACAAGAAAACAGGTACTGTAACCATTCCACGAGAATCAGTTGTCAATAAACAAAAAGTCCAAGCTCAAGCCAAGCATAAAACGAGTGCTTATACTCCGTTTGTATACGCTGCTTTATCAATCGAAGCAGCAAACCCAGAGTATCCAGTAACGCTATGGGTAGATAGAGCAGGAACTGAGCTTAAGAAACCAGTAGATGGCAAACAACCTGCTGGCGAAATTCCAGGCTACAAGTGGCTATCTAGTCGCTTAGAAGAAGGCATTTTAACGCATACATTTGAGAAAGTAGCGAATGGAACACCAAGCTCACCAGAAAGCTCAACTAGTCATCCAATGACTCCGTCAAGTTCGCCATCAACTTCAACGCCAGAAAAACCAAACAAAGCTGAAACTCCAGCGGTTCGTACAGTATGGCGCGATGAAAACGGAAAAGACTTGAAGGTTCCATCAGTTGATAAGGAAGAAGCAGGTGAAGTTCCAGGCTATGAATTTGTTGAGAGTCACCGTGAGGGAGATAACTTGACAGTTCATGTGTTTAGAACCAAGCAAGCTCAAACTCCTGCTCCAAAAGACCAAACTCCAAGCCCAGCACCATCTAAAGTTTCAGAACAAAAAGGTGAAGCAGTGGCTACAGCTACATCAGAAAAGACAGTAGATAGTGTAACATCTACCAAAACATCTGATAAAGCAGAGTTGCCAAACACAGGTACAGAAGCTAATGCTACCTTGGCTAGCGCTGGTATCATGACCTTGTTAGCAGGTCTAGGACTAGGATTCTTCAAGAAAAAAGAAGACTAAAAACTCATAGTTTTTAAGAAGATGATTCGTCATCTTCTTTTTTTGGCTCATTGTCAACTGTAGTGGGGTGGAGAAAAGCTAATACTCTTCGAAAATCTCTTCAAACCGCGTCAACGTCGCCTTGCCGTAGATATATGTAACTGACTTCGTCAGTCTTATCTACAACCTCAAAGCAGTACTTTGAGCAACCTGCGGCTAGTTTCCTAGTTTCCTCTTTGATTTTCATTGAGTATAAGATTAAGAAGAGGCTGAGAAAAAGCCTCTCAAATCAGAAAAACGCATAGTATCAGGTGTTCAAAACTTGAGACTATGCGTTTTCGTTTTATTGTGGGAAGATTTACTTTATTTTCTCCGGAAGTTGAGTTTTGGTCCAGTCTCTTTAAATTATATGTTATCTTAAATTCAGAATAGAACATTATAACTTATAAAATATTGCTAGAAATTGATTCGACTTTACTCTCCTATTTGTTCAGAGTTTATTTCATTTTGCTATAAAGTTTGAGATTTCTTTTATTTTTTCTACTCTTTTCCGAATAAATAGATAGAAGCATCAAATCTAGTAAATTAGATTAAAAAATGTGCTATAATGAAAGGAGAACAAATATGACTGTACGTCATCCGGGCATCAGCCCAACTAACGATTTGGTTGCTAAAAAAATCTTTAGCAATCCAGAAATCACTTGTCAATTTATTCGCGATATGCTGGACTTGCCAGCCAAAAATGTAACTATTTTAGAGGGGAGCAATATTCATGTCTTGCCTTCCCTGCCGTACTCGGCTCAGGATTTCTATACCAGTATAGACGTCTTGGCGGAGTTAGATAATGGAACGCAAGTTATCATCGAAATTCAAGTTCATCATCAGAATTTTTTCATTAATCGTTTGTGGGCTTATCTATGCAGTCAAGTCAATCAAAACCTAGAAAAAATTCGCCAGCGAGAAGGTGATACCCACCAGAGCTACAAACACATCGCACCTGTTTACGCAATAGCTATTGTGGATAGTAATTATTTCCAAGATGATCTAGCTTTCCACAGTTTCAGTATGCGCGAAGACACGACAGGTGAGGTTTTAACCATCACCAATAATGGACAGGAACATCATCTAGTCAAGATGGCGTTCTTGGAATTAAGAAAATACAGAGAAACCAGCAAAGACAAGGTTCGCAAGCCGTGGTTGGAGTTTTTCGGGAATAAACCCTTTACTCAGCACCCCGAGCGAGCCATCAGCCAAGCAGACCAACTGCTGGACTACAAGAGCTGGTCCGAGGAGGACAGGAAAATGTTTAGTCAACTACGTATGCGCGAAGAACAAGCCTTGTTAGCGCAGGACTATGCTTTGGAAACCGCTAGGGCTGAGGGGGTTGAACAAGGTTTAGAACAAGGTTTAGAACAAGGTTTAGAACGTGGAAAACTTTTTGCCTTCTTAGACATGGTTCGTCAACATGTTTTAACTTCTGAATTTGCCAGCCAGCAGTTAGGAATGACTGTCGCTGAGTTTGAGTCACTCTTGTAAACGAGCGAAAATGTTTAGCTAGCTATCTTGCAAAAAAATAAGTAGAGTTTATAATCCAAATACTTTTTAATACCAAGAATAAGCAGAGCCGGTTTTTCTAGGATATTTGGGTTAAGACGATTGTCTTGAATGCCTTAGGGAAACATGCTATACTACTTGTATGATTATTTTACAAGCTAATAAAATTGAACGTTCTTTTGCAGGAGAGGTTCTTTTTGATAATATCAACCTACAGGTTGATGAACGAGATCGGATTGCCCTTGTTGGGAAAAATGGTGCAGGTAAGTCTACTCTTTTGAAGATTTTAGTTGGAGAAGAGGAGACAACTAGCGGAGAAATCAATAAGAAAAAAGATATTTCTCTGTCTTACCTAGCCCAAGATAGCCGTTTTGAGGTTGCAGATAAGACTGACGAAGTCAGCTCAAAACACCGTTTTGAGGTTGTAGATAAGACTGACGAAGTCAGTTACATATATCTGCGGCAAGGCGACGTTGACGTGGTTTGAAGAGATTTTCGAAGAGTATTATTTTTAAAAAATCTCTCCAGAAACTAGTTGCTAAATAGGGTAAAAATTGATAAAATAAGGAATGTCTAAAAAATTTTAAGGAGAATCTAGCAAATGGATTTCACATGGGCACTAAAGTATGCCACTGAATTTTTGGGAACTGCCATTTTGATCATTCTTGGGAATGGTGCAGTTGCCAACGTTGAACTTAAAGGTACGAAAGGTCACCAAAGTGGCTGGATCGTCATCGCTGTTGGTTATGGTATGGGGGTTATGATCCCAGCCTTGATGTTTGGTAACGTATCTGGGAACCACATCAACCCTGCTTTCACTCTAGGACTTGCAGTTAGCGGTCTTTTCCCTTGGGCACAAGTGGTACCTTACATTATCGCGCAAGTCTTGGGGGCTATCTTTGGTCAAGCCTTGGTTGTGGCAACACACCGCCCATTCTACTTGAAAACTGAAAACTCAAATAACATCTTGGGAACTTTCTCAACTATTTCAAGTATTGACCATGGTACAAAAGAAAGTCGCTATGCAGCAACTGTTAATGGTTTTGTAAACGAGTTTGTTGGTTCATTTGTTTTGTTCTTTGCAGCTCTTGGTTTGACTAAAAACTTCTTTGGTGCTGAAGTGCTTCAATACATGAAACAAATGGCAACACAAGCAGGACAAACAGTTGATTTTTCTGACTTGGCTATTAAAGCACAGGTGGCTCCACACACTGCTTCAGGACTTTCTGTGGCTCACTTGGCACTTGGATTCCTCGTTATGGCTTTGGTAACATCACTTGGTGGACCTACAGGACCTGCCTTGAACCCAGCTCGTGACTTGGGACCACGTCTCCTTCATGCTTTCCTTCCAAAATCAGTTCTTGGTGAGCATAAAGGCGATTCAAAATGGTGGTATTCTTGGGTACCAGTAGTAGCACCTATCGCAGCAGCAATTGCGGCAGTAGCTGTATTCAAATTCCTTTATCTCTAAGAAATAGCTCCTTTAACATTTGAGTGAGCACCATCTATAAGTAAGAGAGGATCAGATTGGTTCTCTCTTTTTGATTTTTTAGGGAAATGAAAGAAAATCGAAACACACTCCTCTCCAGCAGTGGTTTAGAA
Organism: Streptococcus sp. 3109; assembly: GCF_013276905.1. Classification (NCBI taxonomy): domain Bacteria; kingdom Bacillati; phylum Bacillota; class Bacilli; order Lactobacillales; family Streptococcaceae; genus Streptococcus; species Streptococcus sp. 3109. The sequence goes on from NZ_VMLY01000006.1 coordinate 184,170, forward strand.
GTCTCAGTGGGCTATTCAGCTTTAATGGGCTATAGTAGCTTGCAGTTGAAATAATAGATCCTTGTTTCTAAAACATTGTGAGAAATTGGTTTGAATTCCCCAATCAAATTGTGCAGTTTTCATTCTACTATATATTATGTTATCGGAGATGGGTTCCCTATCTTGTAAATCTGCTTTATAGTGGGTTGAAGTTGGAATAGTTCGCCCTTCTTTATCAAACATTGTGAGGAATTGATTTGCCTTCCTCAACAAAATGTTCAGTTTTTATTTCATTTTACTATAAAATAAGCGATTAGGGGGCTATTTTCGACCGACGTCCTTATCGTTTTATCTGCAATCTTATACTCAATGAAAATCAAAGAGTAAACTAGGAAGCTAGCCGCAGGTTGCTCAAAGCACTGCTTTGAGGTTGTAGATAGAACTGACGAAGTCAGCTCAAAATAGTGTTTTGAGGTTGTAGAAGAAGAGGTTGGGCAAAAAACTCGACTTTAGGAGAAAATGAAGTAAATCTTCCCACAATAAAACGTATAGTAGCAAGATTTCTCAAGACCTGATACTATATGTTTTTCTGATTGCAAAGACTTTTTGACCAGTCTCAGCTATACCTACGGTAAGGCGATGCTGACGTGGTTTGAAGAGATTTTCGAAGAGTATTAAACCGATGTTGTGAGTAACTTTTACCTAGCTTCCTAGTTTACTTTTGTAGTATAAACCAGAGACTGTTTGTATTTTCAGCAAGTGAGTGGATGAATAATGCTGAAAACTCCTTGAAGGATAAATCTATTTAGTACTTTCTATTAGTTAGTTAAATTTTTACCAAGAATAATTCACAAAAACGTTGTAAAACACTTGCAATTTAGCTGAAATTTGATAAAATAGTAAGGAAAGTTAGACTGTATTGCCTACTGTCTATCTATAAAATATATTTTATTGGAGGCTTTTACTCAAATGGCAAAAGAAAAATACGATCGTAGTAAACCACACGTTAACATTGGTACTATCGGACACGTTGACCACGGTAAAACTACCCTAACTGCAGCTATCACAACTGTTTTGGCACGTCGCTTGCCTTCATCAGTTAACCAACCTAAAGACTATGCGTCTATCGATGCTGCTCCAGAAGAACGCGAACGCGGTATCACAATCAACACTGCGCACGTTGAGTACGAAACTGAAAAACGTCACTACGCTCACATCGACGCTCCAGGACACGCGGACTACGTTAAAAACATGATCACTGGTGCCGCTCAAATGGACGGAGCTATCCTTGTAGTAGCTTCAACTGACGGACCAATGCCACAAACTCGTGAGCACATCCTTCTTTCACGTCAGGTTGGTGTTAAACACCTTATCGTCTTCATGAACAAAGTTGACTTGGTTGACGACGAAGAATTGCTTGAATTGGTTGAAATGGAAATCCGTGACCTCTTGTCAGAATATGACTTCCCAGGTGATGATCTTCCAGTTATCCAAGGTTCAGCTCTTAAAGCTCTTGAAGGTGATTCTAAATACGAAGACATCGTTATGGAATTGATGAACACAGTTGATGAGTACATCCCAGAACCAGAACGTGACACTGACAAACCATTGCTTCTTCCAGTCGAAGATGTATTCTCAATCACTGGACGTGGTACAGTTGCTTCAGGACGTATCGACCGTGGTATCGTTAAAGTCAACGACGAAATCGAAATCGTTGGTATCAAAGAAGAAACTCAAAAAGCAGTTGTTACTGGTGTTGAAATGTTCCGTAAACAACTTGACGAAGGTCTTGCCGGAGATAACGTAGGTGTCCTTCTTCGTGGTGTTCAACGTGACGAAATCGAACGTGGACAAGTTATCGCTAAACCAGGTTCAATCAACCCACACACTAAATTCAAAGGTGAAGTCTACATCCTTACTAAAGAAGAAGGTGGACGTCACACTCCATTCTTCAACAACTACCGTCCACAATTCTACTTCCGTACTACTGACGTTACAGGTTCAATCGAACTTCCAGCAGGTACTGAAATGGTAATGCCTGGTGATAACGTGACAATCGACGTTGAGTTGATCCACCCAATCGCCGTAGAACAAGGTACTACATTCTCTATCCGTGAGGGTGGACGTACTGTTGGTTCAGGTATGGTTACAGAAATCGAAGCTTAATTCGATTTAGTTCCCAGAAGAACAATTATTTAAGTCAGACACTAAAAGAATCTTGCTTTGCAAGGTTCTTTTTTTCAGATATTGAACTAATACTCAATGAAAATCAAAGAGCAAACTAGGAAGTTTTAGCTGCAGGCTGCTCAAAACATGGTATTGAGGTTGTAGATAAGACTGACGAAGTCATCTCAAAACATGGTATTGAGGTTGCAGATAGAACTGACGAAGTCATCTCAAAACATGTTTTTGAGGTTGTAGATAGAACTGACGAAGTCATCTCAAAACATGTTTTTGAGGTTGTAGATAGAACTGACGAAGTCAGCTCAAAACATCGTTTTGAGGTTGCAGATAGAACTGACGAAGTCAGCTCAAAACACCGTTTTGAGGTTGTAGATAGAACTGACGAAGTCAGTAACCATACATACGACAAGGCGAAGCTGACGCGGTTTGAAGAGATTTTCGAAGAGTATAAAATTGAATTGCTTATAAAAAAGCTCCATACACTTGATGTGTATAGAGCAATGGGGGCTTTATTTAATATAGAGTTCTTGATTTTTCAAGACAATTTCACGTACGCTCGCAAATTTCTTGAGTTTTTTAAGTTCTTCTGGATGAGTGACGAGAGTGATAACATAACCTTCCTTACCCATGCGACCTGTACGGCCAGCGCGGTGAGTGTAGGTTTCAATATCTCTAGGAACATCAAAGTTTACGACGCATTCTAGGCTATCGATATCAATTCCACGAGCTAAAAGGTCTGTTGCAAGGAGTAGGGTCAGTTGCTTGTCTTTAAACTTTTCTAAGATGACTTTTCTAAATTTAACATTGACATCACTAGCGAGGGAAACAGCTAGGATCTCCCGATACTGTAATTTTTCTTCTGAACTTCCAAGGTCTGATAGGCTGTTAAAGAAGACAAGACCGCGGAAATCCTCCACATGAGCTAGTTTTCGTAGCATATCCACTCGGTGACGTTGGTCTACCTGCATGTAGAAATGTTGGATGTTGTCTAGTTTTTGGTCAGAGAGATCAATGGTACGTGTGTTTGGCGCAATCTTTTCTTGGTCAAACTTGGTTGTGGCACTCATGTAGACCAGTTGGTGATCACGAGGTGCGTAGTGAGTGATTTTCTCAACAAAGTGAATCTGAGAATCATCTAGTAATTGGTCAAATTCATCCAGGATGATGGTTTCCACATTCATCATCTTGATTTTTTTCAATTTAATTAGTTCAAAGATACGGCCAGGGGTTCCAATCAGAATTTCTGGTCCTTTTTTAAGGCGTTCAATTTGTCGTTTCTGACTTGAACCTGATAGGAAGAGTTGAGCAGTCAATCCGATAGCCTCTGCCCACGTTTTACATACATCAAAAATCTGTCCAGCAAGCTCCGTATTTGGTGCTAGGATCAAGAGTTGTTGGGCTTTTTTCTTTTGTAGTCTGAGAAGACTTGGTAGGAGGTAAGCTAGGGTCTTGCCTGTTCCTGTTGGGCTTACTCCTAGAAGATTTTCTCCAGCAAGAAGGGGCTCAAATAGTTGAGTTTGAATGGGGGTGAATTCTTGAAAACCGAGTTGGTCACTCAGTTCTTGCCATTCAGTTGGTAGTTTGTTTTTCATTTTTCTGCCTCAAATCTAATGCCAGCAGTCTGGCGCATGGTATATAGTAGCTCATGAACTGAACTTGCATCTTCCAGCCAAGTTTGGTAGAGATTCAGATCTGGTTTCTGAATCATGTGTGCAAATGCAGCGACTTCCTCAGTCATCGTATGAGGAGCCTGTTGGATAGGGAGTTGGATTTGATTGCCTTGATGGTCGGTAAAAATAGCCGAGCGAACATGCTCAATCGTGTTGAGAGTCAAGGTTCCATCTGTTGTGTAAATTTCGCAAGGAAGATTGGAAGTGATGTTTTTCCCAGCCTTAATATGAACTTGATAGTCAGGGTAGAATAGGATTCCATCTCCATTTAGGTCAATACTATTGTCAAGCTGTTGAGCCTGATAGGTTGCGTCCTGAACCTTTCCAAAGAGGCGAACGGCAGCGTAGAGAGGATAAATCCCCAAATCCATGAGAGCTCCACCGGCAAAACGGTCTGAAAAGACATTTGGTGTCTGTCCAGCCAACAAGTCAGGCATTTTGGAAGAATACTTGGCATAGTTGAGATCTGCTCCCAAAATCTGTTTGTCTGCTAAAAAGTTTTTGATGATAGTGAAAGCTTTTTCATGGTAATTGCGAGCTGCTTCGAATATCAAACAGTGATTTTTCTCAGCTGTTTGAAGCAAATTCAGCCATTCTTGTGGCTGAGTGACAGCTGGCTTTTCAAGAATGACATGTTTACCTGCAGACAAGGCAGCTTTTGCCTGAGCAAAATGCAAGGAGTTTGGACTGGCAATATAGACTACATCAAAAGAGCTCTTGAAGAAGTCCTCTAATTGATCGAATAGTTGGATATTCTCATAGTGAGAAGCAAAGGTTGCGGCAGTTTCAAGTTTCCTAGAATAGACTGCGACCAGCTGGTATTTTCCACTAGCATGGGCTGCTTCTATGAAGTGATGGCTGATAGCGCCAGTGCCGATGACACCTAATTTTAGCATAGATACTCCTTTTCCGATTTTAAATCCTTCTTTCATTATAACATAGATAGACGGGACTATCCAACAGAGGGTAAAAATTTTCAAATAAGCGATTCGCTTTCTTCTGAAGAAAAGCTTTCTTTTACGAATAAATAGATAGAAGCATCAAATCTAGTAAATTAGATTAAAAAATGTGCTATAATAGAAGGAGGAAAAGGATGATTCTAAGACATCCGGGCATCAGCCCAACTAATGACTTGGTTGCTAAGAAAATTTTTAGCAACCCAGAAATCACTTGTCAATTTATTCGCGATATGCTGGATTTACCAGCAAAAAATGTGACCATTTTGGAGGGAAGTAACATTCATGTCTTGCCTTCCTTACCGTACTCGGCACAGGATTTCTATACAAGTATAGATGTTTTGGCGGAGTTGGATAATGGTACGCAAGTTATCATCGAAATTCAGGTTCATCATCAGAATTTTTTCATCAATCGTTTATGGGCTTACCTGTGCAGTCAGGTCAATCAAAATCTTGAAAAAATTCGTCAGCGTGAAGGTGATACCCATCAGAGTTACAAACATATCGCACCAGTATACGCAATTGCCATTGTGGATAGCAATTACTTTTCAGATGACTTGGCTTTCCATAGCTTTAGTATGCGCGAGGACACGACAGGTGAGATTTTAACAATTACAAACAATGGACAAGAAAACCATCTGGTCAAGATGGCGTTCTTGGAACTCAAAAAATACAGAGAAACCAGCAAAGACGAGGTTCGCAAGCCGTGGTTGGAGTTTTTTGGTAATAAGCCCTTTACTCAACAACCCGAGCGAGCCATCAGCCAAGCAGACCAACTGCTAGATTACAAGAGCTGGTCCGAGGAGGACAGGAAGATGTTTAGTGAACAACGCAGGCGTGAAGAACAAGCCTTACTCGCTCAGGACTATGCCTTGGAACAAGCTGAAGAAAAAGGGTTGGAGAGAGGTCGTGCAGAAGGTATTGAACAAGGGTTAGAGCGTGGTCTTGAACGCGGTCGTGCAGAGGGGATTGAACGTGGACGAGCTGAAGGGATTGAACAAGGTCTAGAGCGTGGAAAACTTTTTGCCTTCCTAGATATGGTCCGTCAAGGTCTTCTGACTTCCGAGGTTGCCAGCCAGCAATTGGGAATGACTGTCTCTGAGTTTGAAGAATTATTGAAGAACCATCATAAATAAGACCTAAAAAATACAGGGAAACTAGCAAAGACGAGGTTCGCAAGCCATGGTTGGAGTTTTTCGGAAACAAACCTTTTACTCAAGAACCCGAGTGAGTCATCAGCCAGGCAGATCAACTGCTGGATTAAAAATTAGGAAATATCGTGTAGAAAATAGTAACAGATTTTATCTCTTTGTGGGATGAAGTCTGTTTTTTTGTATGATGGGCAGGTCCTACATCTGAGTGTCAAGTTCTCCGTAGGTATCCGCTATCGGTTAATGCATAGCATATCTGAATGAAATAAGAACTGAACAAATCAGTCAGGAAAGTCAAAGTAATTTCTATCAATGTTTTAGAAGTACTAGTGAACTATTCCAAATTCAATATTCTATAAACAAAAATCAAAAAGCAAGCCAGGAGACTTATGTAGGATAGCTCAAAATACTAATCTTAGATTAAGGATAAGAGTAGAATGATAATCAATGGATTTAGAACAAATATAATGAGCTGAAGCTGGGATAGTACAAGGGGCTTTTAAAATATTGTTATAAATTGATTTAAATTCAAGACTAATTTGTTTGATTCTTGTTTCATTTTGTTTTAGTTTCTTTTTATAGTGAGTTGAATTTAGAATAGCACATCATAGTTTCTAAAGCATTGTTAGAAAATACTTTAAAATCCCCTTATCAATTTGTTCATATTTTATTTCAATCTACTATATTTCCAAGCTTGATTATCATGAGGTAAGGGCTGAAAGCGGTCTAGGGATAGGAGTGATTTTGGAGATGAGAATCGTCAAAGGAAGGAATAGGGAGATTGTGGCTCTAGGAATAGGGGATAGTGAGATGAAATAAAAGCTGACCAATTCAATTTCTAACCAGCTAACCATTTAATCTTGCTGCAAATAGGTATCGAACAAGTCCCGTAAGTCTTAGACATTTTTCAGAAACTGATGATAAGCTCTTCCAATCCAAAAATAGGGAGGGTTTTTCAAACTAAAATTTGAATCCATACTTGGTTTCTAAATTATATTTAATATATTCACACTACTAAAAATCAGCCAATTATAACTATTATTATACTAAAATTTTCATAAATAAAGATATAGAAAAGTTATTAGTTTATAGGAAATAAATCAAAAAAGCGTATATCTATAATCAATATAATAAACATATGCTAAAAAATTCTCTAAAAATCAAGATTTTTGGATGATTATATGGTAAATTCGGGGGGGGGTATGGTATAATTATTACTAGACTGTACACTGGGTGCAGTGGGTTAAATAGTTCTATCAATACTATTTAATATCATGTGAGTTTGAAGATGATAAGGCTATTTTTGTTTTCAAAACAACTTACAAAAAAGGAGAAAAATTTCATGGACTTTGGAAAATATAACAAAGAAAAGGTTTTCCGATATTCGATTCGAAAATATCACTTTGGTGCTGCCAGTGTCGCGGTTGCGGCATTGATGTTCTTTGCTAACGGGGCAGTAGCAGCGCATGAACCCATCACTCCAGCTACGGCAAATGAAGTAGCTACGGTGGGTTCTGATGGAAAGGCAGACGGTGATTTAGGAAGCTCGGATGAGGGAGACTCGAACAAGGTTCTAACTGACCAGCCAGCTGAACTCACAGCAGCTGATGAGGTGAAAACGCAGGAAGCGCCAGCTGAGGAAACCAATCAAGGGCAAGCAGGAGCTGAATCTAACTCTGCTCAGTCCGAGACAAATCCAGCTAACCAAGAACCTTCTCAAGCAGGAGAAGTAAAAGAGCAAGAACAGCCGACCGTCGCTGATACGACAGCAGCCAAATCAACCCAAGGGAATCTGCAAGCTTTGTTGGCAAAACTAACGCTTAGCTCAATGCAGGAACTGCATGCTGAAGTGGAAGCGCGCCTAGCAGCAGCTAAGGCAGTTTTGGAAGATCCAAAAGCGACGCAAGCGCAGGTTGATGAGCAAGCAAGAGCTATGGAAGCTCTAATTCGTCGTGTTAATCAAGCCTTGGAGCCATCGCAACCAAAATTGATAGACTTGGGAGAAGCAGATTCGGCAAATAATAAGCTGGTCGCTTCAGAAGGATCTGTGACCGAGCGAGCAAGCAGAGGAAAGCGTCGTAAAAGAGAGGAAGTGATCGAGCCTGAGTCAGTTGCAAACCAAGTTAGTCCAACTGATGCAGGAAAGGAGACGGCTCCTGAAGCTAGCTCTCAAACGAATCCTAAAAGACGTGGTAAAAGAACTGAAAGCGTAGAACAACCTGCGACTGAAGCAAAAGAAACACCGAAACAATTGTCAACGTACACAAATGGTTCAGGTACTTATGCATTAAAAGATGAAATGGATAAAATCGTTGCTTATTTAAGAAAAAATGGTGGCGATGAGACAAAAGTAGCGTTAATCAAAGCAAATTCCGACAAGTTAAACGAAAAACTTGGACTTGCTGACGAAGATGGTGTGATATCAGAAGAAGACTTCAATAAAGCGCTGCAAGATCTTGACTATGCTCGTGCTACTATCGAAGGATTTTTAGAGGATAAGGAAAATGGTGGTAAAACAGAAATACCTAAGCCTGAAGCGATACTAAACCGTCAAGAGCGTTCGGTAGCTAATAATGGTTCAACTTCTTATGATAATAGTAAGGTTAACTATTTCGAAGATGGAAAACATGGTGCGTCGCCTTACTTAAAATATACTTATGTATATTACAATAGGGTACAAAGAGGTGTAGCTGTTGATAATGTAGACCGTTCTGTTTCAGAGGGGAAAGGATATATCTATGCCGATGTAACACCTACTAAAACTGGATTCAGATGGGATTTATATATTAATCAAGGTAACCATCAATTAGCAGGATCTGGGTTCTGGTTTACAGTACCTAAGGATCAAAGATACAAAGCTAATACAGCTACGGCAGAGCGCATTTCACCAGGGAAAACATCAGGTACAGCAGAATCACCGAATAGCGATACAATTTTAGATATGTTGAAACTTGATTACTTAGGGTTTGATAATGAAACACAAGGTAACAATAATCAAACAGGTATCACAAGAAAAGGTAGAATGTTAACTGAATTAATGGAAGTAGGTTCACTAGATAGATTAGCAAGACAAGTAAAAGGTTCGGCTTTATATAATAGGTCGAAAGAAACTTCTGCAGAGCGAACACTAGCCGATAATAAATTTAACATCATTAATGGCAAAGATAGTAATCTGTATTATTTTGAAATGCCGGATACAAAAGATAGTTATCACCTGAGTTTTGAAACGACGGGTAACTATCACAGGATAGGTGATTTAGCTTATGCGGTTGGTTCTAAGGGGACGAAACAAGAAGACGGATTAACTACTATTTACCTTGTTAACCAATGGTCTGCAAAAACACCAGCAGAATCACAAGAGATTGATAAATATCCATTCTCGATTAAAGGAAGTGGAGATTTCTTAGTTGATCAAGATAGAATTTATTCTACTGCTTTTTCAGGATATGGTGCCTCTTTAGGTGGAAACTTATATTCTGGAGGAGATATAGTTAATAAACCATTTGATCCTCGTGCGAACGGAGTTATCTCATATGGAGGAAATAGTTCTAATCCAGATCAACAACGTAAGATTGATTTTTATTCTTATCTTGAATACAAAGATGGAGCTGAGACTACAGAAAAAGGGAAAAAAGATGTTATTCTTAATGGAGTAGACCAAACTTTTACTTTCTATAGAGAAAATGGTACAGAAATTTCTGGAATCGACTTATCAAAAGAAGTAGCGTCGACTCCTGGTAAACATTCTTATTTCTACATTCGTAGGATGGGTGATGGTTCATCAGATAAAGGAAGTTTCAGATTTATTACGAAACCTAAAACGCCTAATTTTACAGGTGATGTAGGATTTGTTGGTGAGTCTAGAGCGTTAACAGCTTCTAATGGGACTAATGGTATCCCTATGACTTTATACCTTCAAGTGCCAGGTGAGGCTAAGGCAAGAGAAATAGATACACAAGTAGCTAACACTAGAGGAGAAGTAACTTTTAAAACTACTACAATAGAAAAAGGAACTTATTTTGTTCGTTCTGTTGTTCCAACAGGTGGACATGTTGACTACAGTGGGAACAAACACCAAACTGTGGATTCTGAAAAGTCAACAGAAAAGCAAGCAATAGTAGCACCGAAAGTAAAAGTAGGAAATATTGAATTGTTGCCAACAAGTACGGCAGCAAATGCACAAGTATTATATACAGTAGTCCAAGGAGAACGATTCCGTCCGCGTATTGAGGTATGGGATGATGCTGGGAAGTTAAATAAATTTACAATTTCTAACTTACCTTCAGGTGTTACAGCTAATGCCAACTTTACACCGCAAAATAATGCGACTGAACGAAATACTTTTGACGCAGTATTCAATGGAAGTGTTCAGGAAAATCAAGCTGTAGGTTCATATACAGCTAAGATAACGGTTGCTGATGAATCTAATAAAGAAAAAGATTATTACTTCAAATATGAAGTTGTTACTCGTGATACAGAAGCACCAACTGTAACGATGAATGGAAAAGCATTAACTGAAACTGCGACAGATAATCGTTTTGCTATTTATCGAGGAGCAGCATTTAATCCGACATTTGTTGTTAATGATAATTCTGGAACAACGACATATCTTAAAGTGAATGATACACCTAATGGTGTATGGTTTAACAAACAAGGAAGTAGTGATTTAGCTAAAGAGGGGACTATGCGAAATGGTTCTGCTGAGGCAACGTACCAAATTTCACACGATAATGTGGTAGAGGCGAGTGCCCCACTGGGTACACATGAAGCAAATGTTGTAGTAAGAGATGCTCGTGGAAATGAAAAAACATATAAATTCCAATATACAGTAGTAGATGTACAAGCGAAAAATACACCTAAAGATGTTGCGGTTAATTCAACACTAGGGGAACCACAAGATTACTTAAAAGTGGTTGATAATAGCTCAGGAACTGAAGCGTCTAAGTATCTTCCGGATAAGGTTACCTATACTTGGAAAGAGGGAACAACAACTAAAGCGAATAATACAAAATTAGACACAGTAGGCACTGTTACTAAATACAAAGCAACAGTGAATATACCTAACAGTACGACTCCTGTTAAAAAGACAATTGATGGCAATGAATATACGATCTATGCCCCAACAAGTGTGGAAAAAGCTATTACATTCAATGTTCAAGATACAGTAGCGCCAACGGTTAAATTAACAAATAAAGCAAACAACAATACTGAAGTTACATTAACGAATAATCCATCGGTTACAACTATTGATGTATATCGTGGAGCGATTGTTGAATTACCATTTAAGTATTATGATAATGCTAATACTGGTAAAGTAAATATTAGCTATGTATCTGGGCTTCCTACTGGAGTAAAATTCAATGAAAGTGAAACAGCTACTAGCGATGCTACTATTAACCAAAATGGTAAGACAGAATCTACTCCGGGAACTTACACTGTAAGAGGTAGAGTGGCTACAGATGCGCCTCTTGGAGTGCAGACAGTTACATTAAAAGTATCTGATGCTGCTAATGGTAATGTAGATCAAGGTAATAAAAAAGAGGTTAAATTCAATATTCGTGTTTTAGATATTGATTTTGAAGGAAGATATTCATCAACTACTGGAGCTACGAAAATTGTTAAGGAATTAAGACTGAATGAGCAAACTTCAGATCCGAATGAATATTTAACTGCAATAACAGGAACAGATAGAAGGGATGGATTATTCCCACAAGGTATGACGTTCCGTTATATTACTGGAGCAAATAATAATGAATTTAAAACAAATTTAACATTCACTGCACCTGGGAAATATCTTGTAAAAGCGGGAGCGTTCTACCCAACAACTTATGTACCGACAAATGGTTTATCAACAACTCCAGCTAATGCAACAGGAGATAGACTTGATGAAATTAGAAATCGTACATATACGACTCGTGATATTGAATTCCATGTTAAACCAACAGCGCCGACTGTTACTGCTGAGGCTAATGGGGATGTAGTAGTAGCACATTCAAATCAACCGAATGTTAACACATTGAGCTTTACTTATACAGATAAAGATAATAGACAACAAACAGTAACAGCTACTAAGACAGGTAATACATGGGCATTGAATAATGCTCCTGCGGACGGTGTGACAATCAATGCTACTTCTGGAACTGTGACAATTAAAGATCGTCAAGTAAGAGATGCTACAGAAGTTACAGCTAAGGTAGAGGCACAAGGTATAGAAAGTATTGGTACACCTGCAACTTCACTAGCTGGCGAGAAGACTCCGCCTACATTTACTTTTAGTAATAAATATACAGAAGTTGTGAGTGGAGAACGTGTTGTTTATGTAACACCGACAGAGGATTTAGCGGGTGGTTCGATTACATTAGGAACTGTGAATGATAATTCTGGTAAGTTAAGAGAAGTTGTGCTATATCATGGTAATGGACGTGATACTCATATGGAATTTGGCTTAAATTACAACAAAAAATCTAGTGAGAACAATGTTGAGTTTAATGCGCCATATGATATTGAGATTACAGGGAAACTGCCAAAAATAAATTCAAATACAGGTCGTATATGGAATAACAATGACAGTGTTGTAACTCGTTATGTTTATGCCAAAGATGCTGCAGATAATGAGTTGAAAGATGTTAGCGATAATAACCAAAATCCAACTCGTGTGAAAATCAAAGTATTGACGCAAGCTGCTAAGTATGAACCTACTATCAACGCTCAAACACTTAAAAAAGATCTTACAGTAAGCGGTGTAAGTGTAACTGAAGCAGAATTTAATAAGATGAAATCAAACTTAACATTCTCTACAAATAGAGGAGATGTTAAGGTAGCATACAATTCTCCAGATATGAATATCACTATGAAAGAGAATGGTGCTATTAAGAGTGAGGGTGGTTCATATTACGTAGGAGCTACGATTACGTATCCAGATGGTTCAACTAAGGACATTCGAATACCAGTTGAAACTGCAGATAAGGTAGCCCCAACAGTTAAATTAACGAATCGAACAGATGCTGATAGAGTCGTAACATTAAATGCTAATGAATCTACTTCTCCAGTAGTGACTGTCTATCGTGGAGCTAATTTAAATCTACCATTAACATTCTTTGATAATGACTCAGATGGTAGAGTAAATCTTAAGTATGTAAGTGGTTTACCAAATGGAATTCAGTTTAATGGAACTAGTGATACATTAACAGAGACTGGAAAAACACAAGATTCAGTCGGAACGCATACTATCACAGGAAGAATTCCAGCGAATGCACAATTAGGACTTAGAACTGTAACGCTTAAGGTGTCTGATGGAAGTAATGGAGTTGATTCAGGGAATAAAACAGAAGTCAAATTCCGTCTGAAAGTAGTAGATTTAGATTTTGAATCATCACGTTCTAAACAAGCGAATCAACCATCAATTACAGTACCGGCAACTGCAGGGCAAAGTCTTGAAGATGCGAATAACTACTTAACGGTTAACGATGGGACAAATCGTCAAGATAATGGTAATTTCCCTAGTGGCATGACATTCCGTATGGTAAATGAAGCTGGTGAGGTTATTACAAAATTACCAGAAGCACCAGGACGTTACGTAGTGAAAGCTAGAGCATACTTCCCAGTTGGATATGCAGGAACTGAAGGGATTGGAACTGTAGTAACAGGGAATGCTGATAATCAGCTTAATGGACGTCGTTACATTGAAAAAACAATTAATTTTGAAGTCAAACCAACAGCACCAGTAGTAACGCCACAAGATAATGGTGATGTGATTATTACACATGGTAATGAGACGAATGTAAATCGTCTAAGAGTGACTTACACTACACAGGCAACTAATCCGCAAGAAGTAACCTATACTGCATCTAAAAATGGAGATACATGGTCATTTGGCTCAGGGACTCCAATTACAATTGATGGAGCAACAGGTACTGTTAAAATTAAAGACCGTTCTGTAAAAGATGGCTCAACAGTAAAAGTTAAAGCCTTCATGACTACAAATGGTAATCTTGAAAGTAGCGAGGCAACTGGAGTTGCTAAAGATGGAGATCATGTCTTCCCTACAGTTGAATTCCAAAATACGGAAGAAGATGCAGATGGAAATCGTGTAGTATACATCACACCAACAGAAGAAACTAATTTACCAGTGGCAACGTTTAATGATAATTCAAATAAATTATCGCAAGTAGGATTTGTTGAATATAATGGAAACTTTGCTGACTTAGGTGATGTGGGTATTGATTATGATAGATATCCAACAAATGGAGATACGATATACGAAGCACCGAAGACAGCAATTGTAACGGGTACGTTGAATAAATTACAAAAAAATGGAAGAGTATGGGCAAATGAAGACGTAATTATAACTCGTTATGCAAGTGCAATCGATGCAGCAGGAAATGATTTACACACAGTTCCAGGAAATAAACTTAATGATAAAGCCAGTCCAACACGTGTGTTATTCAAGGTTAGAACACAAGCAACTAAGTATACGCCAACGATAACAGTTCAACATCTTGGAAAAGATATTGCGCTAGATAATGCAACAGTGACTCAAGAAGAGTTTGAAGCCATGAAACAAAACCTTAAATTCACTACTACAAAAGGTGATGTAAAAGTAGCGTATAATACTGCAAACATGATGATCTCTATGAATAATGGTGGTGCTATCACGCGTGATTCAACTAATAATAGTTACAAAATTGGAGCAACGATTACATATCCAGATGGTTCTTCGGAAACTATTGATATTCCGATAACTGCGCCGTCACAAAGAGACATTTACACACCAACAGCAGTAGAGAAAACAGTAGAAAAAGATAGTCAACCAGAAGCTAGAGACAGTATATCAAATGCCTCAAGCTTACCAGAAAATACAAGGATTGAATGGAAAGCAGGAACTTTAAATACATCAGCACCAGGAGTCAAACAAGCGACAATAACAGTAGCGTATCCAGATGGAACAAGTGAAGATGTAGAGCATGTTACAGTAAACGTTAAACCAAGTCAACCAGCAGTAACTCCTGCGGGTAACGGAGATGTTACAATAACTCCAGTGGATAAACCAAATGTTAATACACTAAAAGTAACTTACACTCCAGCAGACAACAACCAGCTTCAAGATAATGGTGATGTAACGAAAACGCCTCAAGCAGTTGCGGAGATTGTAGCTACTAAGGGTACTAATAACCAATGGACTATTACAACCGGTCAAAAAGACGGTATTAGTATAGATCCAAGCACTGGTGAAATCACACTGAAAGATGAAGTAGTAAAAGGTCAAGCAGCTGTAACAGCTAAAGTCGCAGCTCAAGGAGTAGAAAGTGATGACTCTGTGGCTCAAGTTGCAACTGGAGATCAAACAAATCCAGTTATCGGAGCTTCTTCGAAAATTGTAGGAGTAGGAACAAATGTTAATATTCCTCTTGACCTATCAGATGGAACAGGTGTAGGTATTGACGAAGGAAATATTAAAGTTACAGGATTGCCAACGAGTCTAAGCTATGACAAAGCTACTAAATCAATCACAGGAACTTTAGATTCAGTTTCTAAAAATGAAATTAAGGTAACTGTCTTAGATAAGAACGGTAATAAAGCAGAGAAGATGATTACGATTACTGCTGTTAAACTTAAACCTATCTTCGCTATTAAAGATGCAACTATTGAGAATGTTGATAATGCAGCTAACTTTGTAGAAATTCCTGAAGGGGTTACGTTAACTTCTGCATCATGGAAAGATGGCGACAAACCAACAACAGCGACAGTAGGAAGTACAAATAAAACTGTAGAAGTTAATCTAGATGGTGAAAGAACAGAATTGACTATTCCAGTAACGGTGTATCCAACTGTTACTCTTCGCAAAGTTAATAACAAAGAAGTGGCAACATACTATGAGATTGTTGGTAAAGCATTGACATCAGCTTTATGGGGAACTAGAGGTAGAACACAACCTCCTACAGCAGACTTCTATGTAGCATTTGAAGGAGACAGACCAGCAGGGACTACGGTTGAATTTGAGAATGGAGTGCCTCTAAGCATAGTAGCAGGAGAAATGGCACACAAAATAATTGTTACTTATCCAAATGGAACTGGTACTGTAGTAAAAACAGTTACTTTCAAAACATATAACTATGAGCCAAATTATCCAACAGGAAAAGAGTATTTTGAAACAGAAGTAGGAAAAGCATTTAAAAATACAAATGTCAATTCTTATGTCAAACCAAGTACTAATTTAAGTACTCCATCAAGAGTTTTCATCGGATGGGGGAATCATGGTTATGGTGCTTCTCCAGTAGATAAAGCACAAACAACTATAGGATTACGTGAAGAAAATGTCAATGTTCACTATGGAAATAGTATTTTAGGTCTACGTGGTGACGATAGTAATCTTTATAGTGAGCAAGACATCAAAGTTGCTCTAGCTGTTAAACCAAAAGCACCAACACTTCAAGGACAAGCAGGAACTAGACCTGCCGTTACGGTATCTAACCTACCAGAAGCTTCGGAATTAGCGTCAGGAGCAATTGTAAAAGTACAACTTAAAGACGCTCAAGGTAATGTTGTAGCAGAAAAAGAAGTTACAGCAGGGGAGGCAACAGTAACATTCGCGGCAGCTGACTACAAGAAAGACTTAACATTAGGAGAGCAACTAAATGCTAATGTCCTTGTCTCTGGAACATACAAAAAAACAGAAGGAAGTACACAAGTAGATACTGATTATGAAGTATCTTCTACTAATAGCGATTCGGTTACGGTTAAAAACTATGCTGACTTCTACAGAGATCAAGTCACTTATCCAACGAATGCTGAAAAAGTGACTTATGGTAATAGTGATATTGCTAATGGTAACTTTATAGATGCAGCCAAAGAGCGCTTTGTAGCTAAAATTCAAGAAGTTAATGCAAATAATAATAACTTACCTGCAGATGTAACTTATACTAAGGGAACTACGGATGATAAGGCGAAAGTAGCTACGATTAACTTCCCAGAAGATGGTTCTACTATTGACATTTCTCATACGCAAGTAGCCAAACCAACAGCACCGACATTTAATGCAACTGTAGGAAGTGGCGAAGATGCCAAACTAAGTGATGTGGATCGTACAATTTCTGGTACAGCCCTTGAAAGTGCTACGAAGGTTGTATTGACCTTACAAACTGGTAGAACTGTTGAAATTGACGCTAATAATGGAAAAGACCCAGCTAATCTTCAACCAGGTGAAGGTGCACTGAAAAATGGTGTCTGGACCTATAAACTTCCAGATAATACCTACTTACGTCAGACAGACCAAACAGCTGAAATTGGATCGTCAGACCAACCTGTTAAAGTAAAACAAACTGTCTTTACTGCGGAAAGCGATGAAAGCAAGATTTATGTAGCCAAAGAGCGTAGTTTCGCAGGGAAAACCATTACAGCAGCTAAGGGAAGTCAAACTCTGACTGACTTGAAAACAGATGCTCGAAAAGGTATTAAATATACTGAAAAAGATGTAGAAAAAGACTTCCCAAGTGACTTTACAGCTACATGGAAAGAGACACCTGACGTTGAAACAGTTGGAACAAGAAAGTATAAGGTTCAATTAACTGAAACTTCTGCAACCGGCACAAATAAAGTCGGCGAATACGATGTAACGATTACAGTGACAAATCCAGCACCAGCAGCGTTGACTTATGAGAATAAACAAAATGGTGAAACTGTTGTAACTATTCCAGAAGATGCAGACGAAGTAGTATTTACTGTTCCTACAACTGATACAAATGTAAATACAATAACTGTAAGTAAAGCGAATGGCTGGACAGCAGATGGTATTGAAAAACGTGGAAATACTTGGGTCTTCCCAGCGAACTCAGTACAAGGAAATCGTCAAGTAACAGCAGTTGCGACAGCGGGAAGTGGTGATACGAAGAGTGCGCAAACACCAACGTCGATTTCAGCGCCTGCACATACAGTGACGACTAAGACGATTACAAAAGTAATCGGTGAAAATCCTACGAATGCAGAGTTACTTGCGGCGGTAGATGTAGCTAACAAACAATCAGCTGCACTGAAAGAAGGAACACAATATCCAACTACAGTAGGTAGCCATACTCTTGACGTTGTTGTTACTTACGCAGATCAAAGTACAGAAAAAGTAACAGTTCCGTATGTGGTGAAACCAGCAGACAAGACAGCTCTAACGCAAGCGAATAATGCCTTAGGAAGCGAAATCACAAGTGCACCAGACACAGCTGACAAGCCAGCAAGCAAAGTGACTGCATATGACGACGCTAAGAAAGCAGCAGAAGCAGCTAAGACAGCAGCGCAAGAAGTGATCAACAACGACAATGCGACACCGGAAGCCGTCCAAGCAGAGATTACGAAAGTAAACGCAGCCAAAGACGCGTTGAAGAAAGTAGAAGATGCCGTAACAGCAGCAGCGACAACTACAGCGAAGACACAACTAGAAGGTGACAAAGCTAAGTTAGATGAAGCAGTAAATACAGAAGGTAAGACACCAGAAAGTATTGAAGCTTACGAAGCTGCTAAGAAAGAAGCAGAAGATGCCGTAACAGCAGCTAAGCAAGCAGCAACAGATGCATTAGCTAAAGGTGACGATGCGACAGCGGCTGAAGTTCAAGCAGCGAAAGAAAAAGTAACCGCAGCTCAAGGTAAGTTGGACAAAGCGAAAGAGAAG